>NZ_JAMYLU010000005.1:0-277962 GCF_040318135.1 Mesorhizobium sp. M1295 | reverse complement strand
CTGGCCCGTCTGCTTCACTGCCATCGCGATTCCCTCAGACCGTCCACCTCAGAGAATCACAATCAGCGAATTACGCAACAGGCCCCTTGTGGGAGAAGGTGGATCGGCGCGCAGCGCCGAGACGGTTGAGGGGTGTTGGAAGGAACTCCAACGCCTCATTCCGTCTAGCACCTCTCATCTGACCGAGCTTCGCTCGGCCACCTTCTCCCGCAAGGGGAGAAGGAAGAGGGGCGCTACTTCATCACCTTGCCATCCGCTCCAAACCGATAGGTCTTTACCGGATCCGGCGTCGCATAGAGCGTGGTGCCGGGTTCGGCATTGTAGACGCCAAAAATGCGCACGGTGATCAAGCCGGCCTTCTCGCAGTCGAGATAGAGGTTGGTGTCGGCGCCAAGATGTTCGGCATGCACGACCGTGCCTTTCCAGGCGCCGGATTTGGGATCGACGGTCAAATGTTCGGGCCGGACGCCGATGGTCTTTGCCGTTTCGCCAAGCCTGGCGCCGTCGACGAAATTCATCTTCGGTGAGCCGATGAAGCCGGCGACGAATTCGTTAGCCGGCGAATTGTAGAGCTCCATCGGGCCGCCGATCTGCTCGATCTTTCCCGCGTTGAGGACCACAATCTTGTCGGCCAGCGTCATCGCCTCGACCTGGTCGTGGGTGACATAGATCATCGTCGCCTTCAGCCGGCGGTGCAGCTGCGCGATCTCCAGCCTGGTGTTGACGCGCAGTGCGGCATCGAGGTTGGACAGCGGCTCGTCGAACAGAAAAAGCTTGGGTTCGCGCACCACGGCGCGGCCGATGGCGACGCGTTGACGCTGGCCGCCGGACAATTCGGCCGGGCGCCTTTCGAGGTAGGGCTCCAGCGACAGCATCGACGAGGCGATGCCGATGCGGCGGTCGATCTCGGCCGCCGGCGTGCCCGCCTGCTTGAGGCCGAGGCCCATATTGTTCTTCACCGTCAGATGCGGGTAGAGCGCGTAGGTCTGGAACACCATGGCGATGCCGCGCTTGGCCGGCGGCGTTGCGGAAACGTCCGCCCCGTCGATCACCACGCGGCCCGAGGTCGAGTCCTCCAGCCCGGCAATGACCCTGAGCAGCGTCGACTTTCCGCAGCCGGAGGGGCCGACGAAGACGACGAACTCGCCATCCGTCACCTCGAGGTTGATGCCCTTCAGCACCTCGACCGGCCCAAAGGCCTTTTTCACGTTCTCGATGTTCAGCGAGCCCACGGCTTAGTCCCTGTTCTAGAGTTTCACGGCGAGGCCGCTGCGCACGCTCTCGTCGGCGGCAAGGCAGACGGCGAGCGACTTCAC
Organism: Mesorhizobium sp. M1295; assembly: GCF_040318135.1. Classification (NCBI taxonomy): domain Bacteria; kingdom Pseudomonadati; phylum Pseudomonadota; class Alphaproteobacteria; order Hyphomicrobiales; family Phyllobacteriaceae; genus Mesorhizobium; species Mesorhizobium sp. M1295. Next base: position 276,646 of record NZ_JAMYLU010000005.1, on the reverse strand, counting down.
CGCGTCCTCCATGTGGCGGCCAAGATCGAGATCCTCGCGGATCGCCTTCAGCACAAACGCCTGTTCGAGGTCGCAGAGGTCCTGATGGCCGGGCTCGCCTTCCATCGACAGCATCTCGTCCGGCTTGGCGAACTTGCCATCCGCGCCGGTTGCAGCACTGTGCAGGCGGATGGTCGAGGTCTTGGTGTGGGTGTCGATGTCGTCGGACCTGACGCCCTCCTTCATGACGATCGACACGCAGCCGTTGGGCGAGATCACGTCTTTGACGAAGAAAGCCGTCTCCGAAATCATCGGCCCCCAGCCGGCCTCGTACCAGCCGACCGAACCGTCGTCGAACAGCACCTGCAGGTGGCCGTAATTGTACATCGTGGGCGCAATCTCGTCGCTCAGCCGCAGCCCCATACCGCGCACCTCGACCGGCCTGGCGTCGGTGATCTGCAGCATCACGTCGAGATAATGCACGCCGCAGTCGACGATCGGCGACGTCGTTTGCATCAGCTGCTTGTGCGTCTCCCAGCTGTGTCCGGAGGATTGCTGGTTGAGATTCATGCGGAATACGTAAGGGCCGCCGAGCTTCCGCGCCTCGGCGATCAGCCTGATCCAGGACGGGTGGTGGCGCAGGATGTAGCCGATCACCAGTTTCTTGCCGTTGGCCTTGGCCGCGGCTACGACGCGTTCTGCGTCCGCGACCGTCGTTGCCAGCGGCTTTTCGACAAAGACGTGGCAGCCAGCCTCGAATGCCTTGACCGCATAATCGGCATGGCTGTCGGAATAGGTGGCGATGCAGGCGACGTCAGGCCGTTCGTCACGCAGCGCCTCGTCGAATGAACGCCGGATGCCATAGCTCGAAAGCCCTTCCGGCAGCGGCACATCCGAGCGGTTGACCAGTGCGGTAATCTGGAAGCCCGGGTTGGTGTGATAGGCCAGCGCATGGCTGCGCCCCATATTGCCGAGCCCGGCGACGACGACGCGAAGGGGTGTTTGCGAACTCACTTGACCGCTCCCGAAGTGATGCCGCGGATCAGCTGCCGCGAGAAGATGACGTAGAGGATCAGCACCGGCATGATCGCCAGCGACAGTGCGGCCAGAATGGCGTTCCAGTTGGTGACAAACTGGCCGAGGAACAGCTGCGCGCCGAGCGTCACCGTCTTGGTCTCCTCCGACGGCGCCAGGATCAGCGGGAACCACAGGTCGTTCCAGATCGGGATCATGGTGAAGACCGCGACCGTCGCCATCGATGGCCGCACAAGCGGCAGCACCAGCCGGAAGAAGATGGTGTATTCGGACAGGCCGTCGATCCTGCCGGCATTCTTCAGATCGTCGGAGACTTGCTTCATGAATTCCGACAGGATGAAGACGGCGAGCGGCAGGCCTTGCGCCGTGTAGACCAGGATCAGCGCCGTCAGCGTGTTGACCAGCCCGCTCGCCACCATCAGCTGCAGGATGGCGACGGTGCCGAGGCGGATCGGGATCATGATGCCGAGCGCCAGGTAAAGCCCCATCAGCGAATTGCCGCGGAAGCGGTATTCCGACAGCGCGAAAGCCGCCATGGCGCCGAACAGAAGCACGAAGAACAGCGAGGCGACGGTGACGACAAGGCTATTCTGGAAATAGTGGATGAAGTCGCCCTGGCCGATCACCGTGGTGTAGCCGATCAAGTCGAAGGTCCCTGGCGTCGGCGGCGTCAGCGGCGCGCCGAAGATACCGGCACGTGATTTGAACGAATTCATGATCACGAGGATCACCGGAAACAGCGCGATCGCGGTGTAGGTCAGAAGGATCGCATGCGCGCCGATGGTGCGGGGCAGCGAACGGGTTGCGGTGCTCATGGTCACGCTCCCCTAAAACTGGTAGCGACGCAAGCGCGTCTGCACGAGGAATAGGTAGACGCAGACGCCGCCGAGGATGATCAGGAACATCATCGTGGCGATCGCCGCGCCCATATTGGGGTCGCCGACCTGCAGCTGGAAACCGAAGAAGGCGCGGTAGAGGAAGGTGCCGAGGATATCGGTCGAATAGTTCGGCCCGGCCAAGGCGCCTTGCGCCGTGTAGATCAGGTCGAAAGCGTTGAAATTGCCGACAAAGGTCAGGATCGAGATAATGCCGATCGACGGCAGGATGAGCGGCAGCTTGATCTTCCAGAATTGCGCCATGCCGGTGATGCCGTCGCATTCGGCGGCCTCGATCACCTCTTCGGGGATGGACAGCAGTGCCGCATAGATCAGCGTCATCGGGATGCCGACGAACTGCCACACTGAGATCAGGCTGAGCGCGGTCAGTGCATATTGCGCCTTGCCGAGCCAGGGCGTGAACAGGCTTTTCAGGCCGACAAGGTCCATCATATGCGGCGCCACGCCCCATAGCGGCGACAGTATCAGCTTCCAGGCGAAGCCGACGATGACGAAGGACAGGATCGTCGGCACGAAGATTGCCGTGCGGTAGAAGGCGGAAAACCGCAATCGGGGGCTGGACAGAAGTGCTGCCAAAAGGACGCCGATCGGGTTCTGCACCAGCATGTGGATGATGAAGAACCAGACATTGTTCCGCAGCGCGTTCCAGAAATTGACCGACCAGTTGGGATCACCGAACAGCATGCGGAAATTTTCCAGTCCGACGAACACCTGCGACTGGTTGATGTTGCGGAACAGCGACAGCTGCAGCGTGCCGGCCAGCGGCAAGATCATGATCGCCGTGTAGACCAGCAACGCCGGTGCCAGGAAAACGCCGATATGCCAGCGGAACGGTCTTTTCGGTGCTGCGGCCATGCGTTCGGTCCCCGCCGATCAGGTCTTGCTATTGCCGTCAAAAGCCACGGCGCCTCCCTCCCCCTCGAGGGGAGGGTGCCTCGCGAAGCGAGGCGGGTGGGGTCGGCCGAGGCAGCGCGCCATCGTCGTTCGACCGCGCTTTCCAGCAACGATCAAGCTGCCGCCTGCCTCGACCGACCTCCTCTGTCGCCTTTGGCGACATCTCCCCTTCGAGGGGGGAGATATCGCTTCGCCGCGCCTTACTTCGCCGGCTTGTACCAGCTGTCGAGGCCGTCCTGCAGCTTCTTGGCGGCAGCTTCCGGCGTGTCGGTGCCGTTGATGACGTTGGCCGATTCAACCCACGTCTCGTTTTCGAGGTTCGGCGTGCCGCGCGACAGGATCTGGTAGGTCGAGCGGATCGTCGACTTGCACTTGCCGCGCCAAGAGACGAATTCCTGGGCCAGCGGGTCTTCCATCTTCACCGGCGTGTTGTTCAGGCTGAAGAAGCCGGGCAGCGCGTTGGCGTAGATGGTAGCGAAATCCGGCGAGGCCACCCAGGACAGGAAGGTCTTGGCCGCATCCGCGTTCTTCGAGGCCGCATTGAGGCCCATGCCGATATCGGTGTGGTCGGAGATGTAGCAGGTGTCGCCGGCCTTCTGCACCGGCGGCGGGAAGGCGCCCATCTTGAATTGCGCCTGCGTGTTGAACAGGCCAATTTCCCACGAGCCGGCCGGGTAGATGGCGGCGCGGCCGAGCGTGAACAGGTTCTGGCTGTCCGGATAGGTCTGCGCCTCGAAGCCGTCGCCGAGATAGTCCTTCCACTTGGCCAGTTCCTTGTAGGGCTCGACCCACTGCGGATCGGTCAGCTTCTGCTCGCCCTTGATCAGCGCCAGGCGGCCTTCCTCGCCCTTCCAGTAATTCGGGCCGATGTTCTGGTAGCCCATGGTCGCGGCTTCCCAGAGATCCTTGGTGCCCATCGCCATCGGGATGTAGGTGCCGTCGGCCTTGATCTTGTCGAGCGCAGCGTAGAACTCCTCATTGGTCGTCGGCACCTTGATGCCGAGCTTGTCGAAGGCGTCCTTGTTGTAGATGAAGCCATGGATGACCGAGGCCATCGGCACGCAGAAGCTCGACTTGCCGTCGTCGGTCTGCCAGGCGGCCTTGGCAACATCGGAGAAGTTCTCCATGCCGGGCAGCGTCGAGATATCGGCGAGATTGCCCTTCTTGAAGAGTTCCAGCGATTTGTCGAACGGGCGGCAGGTGATCAGGTCGCCGGCCGAGCCGGCGGCGAGCTTGGCGCCGAGGGCGGCGTCATATTCGGTCGGCGCCGACGGTGCGAACACCACCTTGATGCCGGGGTTCTTGGCCTCGAAAGCCGGGATCAGCTTGTCCTTCCAGATGGCAAGGTCGTCGCCGCGCCAGCTTTCGATGTTGAGCGTTACGTCGTCGGCATAAGCCACCCCGGCGGTGCCGAGAATGCTGGTGCCGAGAAGAAGTGCCGTCAGTAGCTTCGTTGTCATGCTCAGTCTCCCTGTTGACCTTTTTCAGGTTCGGTTTTGATGAGAACGGAGGCATTGCGCCCCTTGCTCCCCTCGATCGCGGAAAGGGCTGGCCGCAGCTTGTGGCCGGTCCCTTCCAGTATCTTCTCGGCCGCATCGGCGCTGGCGGCGCCGGCGGCGAGCAGAATAGCGGTCTTGACGACGCCGCCGCTCTTATCGAGCAGGCGCGCCGCCTCGTCCTTGTCGCGCCCGCTGACGGCGGCAACGATGCGTGCGGCGCGGTCGCGCAGCTTGATGTTGTCGGCCGTGAGGTTGACCATGTAGCCATCATGGACATGGCCGAGATGGATGGCTGCCAGCGTCGACAGCATGTTGAGTGCGATCTTCTGGGCGGTGCCGGCGCCCATGCGCGTCGAGCCGGCAATCAGCTCGGGCGGCGTTTCGAGCAGGATGGCGATGTCGGCCAGCCGCAGCAGCAGCGCATCCCCGTTGTTGGCGACAGCAATGGTCGCCGCGCCGCGGCGCCTGGCATCCTCGATCGCCCTGACAGCATAAGGCGTCGAGCCGCTGGCCGAGACGGCGATCAGGCAGTCGCCCTTGCCAACGCCGGCGGCGGCGACCGCTGCCGAAGCTTCGTCAGTGTCATCCTCCGGCCCGCCGGCCAGTGTCTTGAAAGCTTCGTCGCCGCCAGCGATCAGGATGGCGATACGGTCGCGCTGGATGCCGAAAGTGCCCGGCAGCTCCAGTGCATCGGCCAATGCCATCAGGCCCGAGCTGCCGGCGGCCGCATAGGCGAGCTTGCCGCCGCTTTTCAGTCTGCTTGCGATGATTTCGGCTGCCGCGGCAATGGCAGGAATGGCGCCGTGAACGGCCTTGGCGGCCTCGATCTGCGCGTTGGCCAAAGAGGAAAGGACGGCTTCCGGGGCCTGGATATCCAGTCCCTCGGCATTGTGGTGAAGCGCTTCGGTGCGCGTTTCGGCCATCCGCTTTCCTCCAATCGAGAAAACCATACCAAAAAAATACCACTTGTCCACACGCATTAATCAAATCCTTGCGGTGGCGCAGGCTTGCGGACGAAATCAGCTGATTTTCCAACAAACTACGCCTTAACTTTTTTGAAACGGAAATTAATCCTTGGCTATTGGTATTTTATTGGTATTATCCGTCTGGAGGAGAAATCGCGTGAAATTCGTGCTCGGCATCGATGGCGGCGGCACCAGCTGCAGGGCGGCCCTTGCGACGGCCGATGGCAGCGTCCTCGGCCGCGCCAAAAGCGGCGCCGCCAACATCCGAACCGATCTCACCGGCGCCAGGGCCAACATCGTCGACGCGGCGCAGCAGGCCTTTGTCGCCGCGGGCAGAGATCCCGGACTGATCCCGCAAACTCCGGCCATTCTCGGCCTAGCCGGCGCCAATGTCGGCACCTACAGGCAGCAGCTCGAAGCGATCTTGCCGTTCCGCATCAGCCGTGTCGAGACCGACGCCGAGATCGCGCTGGAAGGCGCGGTCGGCTCTGGTGACGGCGCCATGGCCATACTCGGCACCGGCACCGCCTATATGGCGCGCAAGAACGGCCGATCGCGTGCCATCGGCGGCTGGGGGTTCCAGGTCGGCGACCAGGGCAGCGGCGCCCGCATCGGCCGCGACCTGCTCGAGCAGACGCTGCTCGCCTATGACGGCATCCGCGAAGGATCGCCACTGACGCAGGCCATGCTCGCCATCTTCCGCAACAATCCCGAGGATGTGGTCGAATTCACCACCAATGCCAAGCCCGGCGATTTCGGCGGCTTCGCACCCAAGGTGTTCGAACATGCCGAAAAAGGCGACGTCGTCGCTATCTGGATCCTCGACAAGGCGGTGGCCGATGTCGAGGCAGCACTTGGCGTGCTCGACCTTGGTGGCGACGATCCGCTTTGCCTGCTCGGCGGCCTGGCGCCGCTTTACGCGCCGCGCCTGTCGGCGCGCTACCGGGCGCTGCTGAAGCCGCCGCTCGACGACGCGCTGGGCGGCGCGGTTCAGATGGCGGTTCGGATTTTTACGAAGGCGGCGGAGGCGGCGCGATGAGCGACGCCGCCGACCAGATTTTCGCGGCGCTGAGACAATCGTCGCAGAGTGGCGCGCCACTCTATCTGCAGCTGAGGAAAAGCATCGAGGACGCCGTCAAACGCGGGCTGATCGGACCGGGCGATGCGCTGCCTTCCGAGCGCGACATCGCCAGCAAGGCCGATATTTCGCGCGTCACCGTGCGCAAGGCGGTGCAGGACCTGGTCAAGGGCGGCATCCTCGTCCAGCGTCATGGTTCCGGCACCTTCGTTGCGCCGCGCATGGAGCGCGTCGAGCAGTCCCTGTCGATGCTGACCTCGTTTACCGAGGACATGGCACGGCGCGGCATGGCGGTGCGTTCGGCCTGGCTCGACCGCGGCCTCTATCCGCCATCGCCCGACGAGATGATGGTGCTCGGCCTGGCGTCGAACGAATTGGTGGCGCGCGTCGCGCGCCTGCGCATTGCCAACGACACGCCGCTGGCGATCGAGCGCGCCTCACTATCGACAAGCGTGCTGCCCGATCCGGCGGCGATCGGTTCGTCGCTCTACGCGGCGCTGGAAAAGACCGGCAACAGGCCGGTGCGGGCGGTGCAGCGCATTTCCGCCACCAATCTCGGCGATGGCGACGCGCATCTGCTGGAAGTGCCGCCGGGCATTGCCGGCCTGCACATCGAGCGTATCTCCTATCTGGCGAGCGGCAAGGTGATCGAGTTCACCCGCTCCATCTACAGGGGCGACGCTTATGATTTTGTCGCCGAACTCCGGCTGAGCGGGCCGGGCGAAGAGGGCAGGCCATGACCGCAACAATGACCCATATGCGGCGCGAGATCGAGGAGATCCCCGAGGCCACCGCCCGCCTGCTCGACGGCTCGGCCGCGGTGCTGACGGAAGCCGGGCGCGGCATTCGCGAGCGCGATCCGAATTTCATCGTCACAGTGGCGCGCGGCTCGTCCGACCATGCCGCGACCTTCATGAAATATGCCGTGGAGCTGACCGCCGGGCTGGCGGTCGCATCGGTCGGCCCGTCGATCGCCTCGATCTATGGCGCCAAGCTGAAGCTGGGCGGCTCGGCCTGCCTGGCGATCTCGCAGTCGGGCAAGAGCCCGGACATCGTTGCGATGGCGCGAGCGGCGCGGGCCGGCGGTTCGCTGACCGTCGCCATCACCAACACCGCCGATTCGCCGCTCGCGCGGGCTTCGGACTACGCGATCGACATCCTTGCCGGACCGGAGCGCAGCGTCGCAGCGACGAAGACCTTCGTCAATTCGGCGGTCGCAGGGCTCGCTCTGATGGCGCATTGCACCGGCGACGACAAACTTCTGGCAGCACTTGCCCGCTTGCCGGAGCATTTTCGGAAGGCGATCGCTTGCGACTGGATGGCGCTGGCCGGGGCACTCGAGACGCCGAACTCGCTGTTCATCCTTGGCCGGGGCCCGTCGGCGGCGATCGCCAACGAGGCGGCGCTGAAATTCAAGGAAACCTGCGCCATGCATGCGGAAGCCTATAGTGCCGCCGAAGTCATGCACGGCCCGCTGGCGCTAGTCGGTCCCGGCTTCCCAGTGCTGGCGCTGGCTGCCCGCGATGCGTCCGAACCATCCGTCGCCGAGGCCGCCGACAGCCTGGCCGGCAAGGGCGCCGCTGTCTTTGTGACTTCGGACAAGGCAAAGAAGGCGCAGCCTCTGCCGCATGTCGCCACCGGTCATCCGCTGACCGACCCGCTGACACTGATCGTGTCGTTCTATGGTTTCGTCGAGGCTTTTGCCCGCCATCGCGGCCTCGACCCAGACACGCCGCCCAATCTGCGCAAGGTGACGGAAACGCTATGAGCGATCGCTTTGCGCTGACCGGCGCCCGGATATTCGATGGCGATGACTGGCACGACAATGCGGCGCTTGTCGTGCGCGACGGCCTCGTCGAGGCCATCGTTGCCGCCGGCGCCGTCCCATCCGGTGTTGCGCCTATCGAGACCGGCGGCGGTATGCTGGTTCCGGGTTTCGTGGATTTGCAGGTCAATGGCGGTGGCGGCGTCATGCTCAACGACCATCCCGACGTCCCCTCGATCGAGACCATCTGCCGGGCGCACGCGCCCTTCGGCACGACGGCGCTATTGCCGACGCTGATCACCGACACGTCCGAGATCACCGCCGCGGCGGTTGCCGCCGGAGCAGAGGCCGCACAACGGAAGGTGCCGGGCTTCCTAGGCCTGCATCTCGAAGGCCCGCATCTGTCGATCGCCCGCAAGGGCGCACATGACCCGGCCTTGATCCGGCCGATGCTAGATCCCGACCAGGCGATGCTGATCGCGACGCGGAAAAACCTGCCGGTGCTGCTGACTACGGTGGCGCCCGAATCCGTCGAGCCCGACCAGGTATCGGCGCTCAGCAATGCCGGCGTCATCGTCAGCATCGGCCATTCCGATACCGACTATGCCACGGCCCGCACCTTTTCCGAGGCCGGCGCAACGGTGGTCACCCATCTTTTCAACGCGATGAGCCAGATCGGCAATCGCGAGCCGGGGCTGGCGGGCGCGGCAATCGATACCGGCACATTCTATGCCGGCATCATCGCCGACGGTATCCATGTCGATCCGGCCACCATGGCCATCGCCTTGCGCGCCAAGCAGGGGCCGGGCAAGATCCTGCTCGTCACCGACGCCATGGCGACGATCGGCACCGACATGACCTCGTTCACGCTGAACGGTCGCACCATCCACCGCAAGGATGGCAGGCTGACACTTGCCGACGGCACGCTGGCGGGCGCGGATCTCGACATGATTTCCGCGGTGCGCTTCGTGCATCGCGTGGTCGGTCTCGACCTCGACGAAGCCTTGCGCATGGCCTCGCTCTATCCGGCGCAGGCGATCGGCCAGTCGCACCGGCTCGGGCGCTTCGCCAGGGGAACCGCCGCCAACATCGTTTCGTTGTCGGACGATCTGGACATGAAAAGCGTCTGGATCGACGGCGCCAGGGTTTTTGCAGCCAGCCCTGCTTGTTAGGGTTAGCCGGCTTTGGACGTATAGAGGTCTTTGTAGGCTTCGCGCAGCAGGTTCTTCTGCACCTTGCCCATCGTGTTGCGCGGCAGTTCGTCGACGAAGATCACCTGTTTCGGATGCTTGTACCTGGCGAGGTGCCCAGCGATGGCCTCGATGATCGCGGCGGCGCTGATCGTCGAGCCCGGCGCCCTCACCACGATCGCCGTGACACCCTCGCCGAAATCCGGATGGACAACGCCGATGACAGCGCTTTCGGCAACACCGGCAAGAGCGTCGATCTCGCTCTCCACTTCCTTCGGGTAGATATTGTAGCCGCCGGAAATGATCAGGTCCTTGCCGCGGCCGACGATGTGGACATAGCCGTCGGCATCGATCAGCCCGAGATCGCCGGTGATGAAGTAGCCGTCGTCGCGGAATTCCGCCCTGGTCTTTTCCGGCATGCGCCAGTAGCCGCAAAAGACGTTCGGGCCCTTGACCTCGATCATGCCGACCTCGCCCCGGGCAAGTGTTTCGCCGCCATCGGGATCGGAGATGCGCAGGCAGACGCCGGGCAAAGGGAAGCCGACCGTGCCGGCACGCCGCTCGCCCTCGTACGGGTTCGACGTGTTCATGTTGGTCTCGGTCATGCCGTAGCGCTCGAGGATGGCGTGGCCGGTGCGCTCGCGCCACGCTCTGTGCGTCTCGGCCAAAAGCGGTGCCGAGCCGGAAATGAACACCCGGATGTTTTTCGCCGCTTGCCGGTTCAAACCGTCCTGCTGCAGCAGGCGGACGTAGAAGGTCGGCACGCCCATCAGCGCGGTGGCGCGCGGCAGTAGCGAGACGATGCGGGTCGGGTCGAATTTGGTTTCGAACAGCATCGAGGCGCCGGCCATCAGGACGACATTGGTGGCGACGAAAAGGCCATGCGTGTGGAAAACCGGCAGCGCGTGAATCAGCACGTCTGCGGCAGTGAAGCGCCAGAGGTCGACCAGCACCCGCGCATTCGAGGCGAGGTTTTCGTGGCTGAGCATGGCGCCTTTCGAACGGCCGGTGGTGCCGGACGTGTAGAGGATCGCGGCAAGGTCGTCCGGTCCGCGCGCCACATCGTGGAAGTCCACGGCCGCCTCAGAGGCTCGATCAGTCAACGAACCCTCGCCCTTGCTGCCGAGTGTCGCGACCGCAGCGCCCGAGGTCTGCGCCAAAGCGCCGATCTCGCCCGCTCGCGCCGGGTCGCAGACGACCAGTCGCGGCTCGGCATCCCTGAAGAAATAGTCGAGCTCGGTCAGCGTATAGGCGGTATTGAGCGGCAGGAAGATCGCGCCGGCACGCAGGCAGGCGAGATAAAGGAAAATGGCCTCCGGGCTCTTCTCGACCTGAACGGCGACGCGGTCGCCGGCTTCGACGCCCAGCTGCGACAGCGCATGCGCCAGTTGAGCGGAGCGCGCCAGCGTCTCGCCATAGCTGATCGAGCGCCCATCCTCTGTCTCCATCAAAAGGCGTTCGGGCGCGGGCATCCGGGCACGGAAAGCATCGAACAGATGGTTGCTCATATTTCCCCCCGAGCGGCTGGTCCGGCCGGACGGCAGCGGTCAGCCGGCCGCCTTGTCCGCCGCTGCCCTGATTGCCTCGATGTTTGCCCGGTAGGCGTCGACGCTGCCGCCCTTGAAGATAGCCGCGCCGGCGACCAGCACGCTGGCGCCGGCCGCGGTGACAAGGGGCGCAGTTTCAGGCGAAATGCCGCCGTCGATCTCGATCCGGATCGGCCGGTTGCCGATCAGCGCCTTCACCCGCTTCACCTTGTCGACGATCGCTGGAATGAAAGCCTGGCCGCCGAACCCCGGATTGACCGTCATGATCAGGACCAGATCAAGCCGGTCGAGCACGTATTCGATCATCGTTTCCGGTGTCGCCGGGTTGAGTGACACGCCGGCCTTCTTGCCAAGGTTTTTGATCGTCTGCAGCGAGCGGTCGAGATGTGGCCCGGCTTCGGCGTGCACCGTGATGCCGTCGCAGCCGGCCTCGGCGAAGGCGGCCAGATAGGGGTCGGCCGGCGCGATCATCAGATGGCAGTCGAAAAACGCCTCGGTGCGGTTGCGGATCGCCTTGATCACCGGTGGCCCAAACGTGATGTTCGGGACGAAATGCCCGTCCATGACGTCGAGGTGGATCCAGTCGGCGCCGGCGGCCGTCACCGCCTCGACCTCGTCGCCGAGCTTCGAGAAATCGGAAGCAAGCACCGATGGCGCGATCAGGGTTTTTTTGCTCATGATGCGGCCTTCCCGTACGCCCCGGTTTGCGGACCCTCTGTCTGTATCGACTGCCTAGACCATGAGTCCGGAAAGTGGAAGCCGGTTTGTCCTTCCGCCGATGCAGCGGCTTCAGGTTTGCGCTGCCTTCTCATCTGCCCGCTGAAGAAAAACCCCGCCGGATCGCTCCGGCGGGTATTGGGTGACGAGTACGGTCACTGTTTGAAGTTCTGGATTTCCCGCGCCGTATCCTATTGCTCCGGCTGCGGCTTGCGCCTTGGCACGACCTGCTGAGGAACATTCGGATTCAGCAGCAGGTTCGGCTCAAGCGTCGATTTCCTGCGGACCGGGACGCAGTCCGGATATCGTCCGACCGTTCCGATAGGGCAGCGCCGCTTGATGATCGGCTGGCACTGGCCATTGATCGGCCGCGCGCCCGGTGCGCATTCCAGCCGTGGTTTGCGGCAGGCGCCGTCGCGCAGCTCTGTCCCACGCGGACAGACGCAGGCGCCGCGCTTGTTGTGGATCTGGCCAGGTATCGGGCACTCCACCACAACCGGCTTCTTGCGCCTGCAGGCATTGCCCTGCAGTTCCGTGCCCCGGGGGCAGACGCAATCGCCGTTGGCGTCGTGGATCTGACCACGGATCGTGCACTGCTTGGGCTGCGGCCGAATTGGCCGGCAGGCATTGCCCCTGACTTCCGTGCCCCTCGGGCAGATGCAATCGCCAGCGGCGTTATGGATCTGGCCCCGAATGGTGCACTGTTCGGGCTTTGGCTGGATTGGCCGGCAGACATTACCCCTGACTTCCGTGCCCCGCGGGCAGACGCACTCGCCGTTGGCGTTGTGGATCTGACCACGAATGGTGCATTGCTCGGGCTGCGGCTTGTTGCCCACGCAAGCGCCGTTCTCCAGCTCGGTCCCGCGCGGGCAGACGCAGCGTCCGTCCTCGGTACGGATCTGGCCTTTGAGGAGAACGCAAGGTTTTGGCTTCGGCACGATGACCGTGCCGCCGCCGGATGAGCATTGGCCGTTACGGAAGGTCGTGCCTGGCGGGCAGACGCAGTTGCCGGCGTCGTTCATGACAAAGCCTTGCGAGCATTCCTTCTTCACCTCATGCGTGATGATGAAGGGATGGCAGGCATAGGCCTTGCCGCGATCGCCCTGCACATTGGCGGCACCACGAGACAACACGTCGCCACCGCCTTGCACCGACGTGTTCGGAGACAGCACGCCGACGCAGTTCTGGCCGTTGACAGTGCCCTGCAGATTGGTCAGACGGCCATCGTCGGGAATGATCACGGTCACATTGTGCACATGGCTTTCCCCGGCGCCGAGCGTCAGTTGGGCGATGCAGGACAGAGGCAAGGTTGCCGGCTCCGGCGAGCAGCCGAAGGGCGGATCGATCGAGGTGATCGCAACGCCTTCCAGCCGGCCGAGGCCTTCGACGCCGATCGCATCGCCGATGCGAACCGGACCGGAGAAGGCGCTCGTCCCATCGTTCGTGATGGTGATCTCGAACGAGCAGGGCTGGCCGGGCTTGCACTCGGCGTCGCCGGTCTTCTCGACCCGGATGGTCGAGGCACCGCCGCCCTTGGCGCAGGCCTGGCCGATCGGATAGACGATATCGTCTCCCGGAGCCGGGCCGTAGGAGCCGCGTGCGCAGTTCTCGAATTCGCCGTTCGCAGCAACCGTCACGTCGAAATGGCGGCTGGTTCCAGGCGTCATAACGGCGCCGGGAATCTGGCACGACAGCGCATTGGCCGGAACCGGTCCGCAAGCCCATTCCGCGCCGTCTGGGGTGACGCTCTGGATCTGGACCGGCGCTCCGCCGGCTATCAGCGTCGCGGCATCGTTGACCCGCACCGGACCGGTCGGGGCTGTGGCGCCGAGGCTGATGACGGTAATGCGGCAGGAAACGACCGCAGCACCGGCCAGCGAGCCATTGCACACCTTGGTGATGCGCATGGCCGGCTGCCCGCCATTCGGATGACGGATGCGTTCCTTGGCGCAGGCCCTGTTGTTGGTGATGTCGTTCTCACCGGGAATGGCCTTCACCTCGGCGCAGTTCTCGACACTATCGGGCCGGAAGTTGGCCGGCATCACCGCCCTGACGAAGATCGGCGTCGAGGCGCCCGGCATAAGCGCGATGCCGGGATTGTCGCAGCGGAACTTGCCGGAACCGTTCGGTCCGCACGTCCATGGCGGCGTCGGGCCGAAGGTCGAGGATGCCGGCGCGCCGCCCGGATAGCTATCGACGACCGTCAGCGGCCCATTGTAGGGGACGCTGCCATTGTTGATGATGTCGATCACGAAGGTGCAGACGCCATCGGCCGAACAGAATTCGGTGCGGGCGCGCTTCTTCAGGATCAGGTCGACCTTCTTCTCCACCGGTGGCCGGCAGTCGCGGTCACGATCGCCACGGCGGCAGACCGGGATCGACGCACAGCCGCGGTCGTTTAGCTGGCTGCCGAAAAGCGGCTTGCCGCTGGCGCCGTAATTGTAGGTGGCGCAGTTGCGCAAAACGCTGCCTTGCCAGCCTGCGGCCGGCTTGAAGCCAAGCTTGAGGTCGACTGAGGCGCCCGGATTGAGCGTGGTCACCGGATGAGTGCAAATCATCGGGGTGATTCCAGGCGCGCAGACCCAAGGCGGGTTCGGCCCTGAATCGAGGGTGGAGCCGGCCGGCAGGGTGACTTCGTCGAGCACGATCTTGCCGTGGTAGGGCGCATCGCCGACATTGGTGACCCTGATGGTGAAGTCGCAGCCGCCCGCCATCGTGCAACGTTGCACGTCGGCACGCTTTTCGACTTTCAGATCCGGTTCCTTGTCCTTCGGCGGGCACCTCTGGTCACGCGGGATGACGATGTCGACGGTCTGCGTGCAGCACAGGCCCCAGCCCTCCTTCGGGCCGGCATAGGTTTCGATACCGGTGACGATGATGTGGATAACGTCGCCGGGTGAAGCACCGACGATCTTCCAGTTGAGCACACCGCCGCCGGCCGGCACCAATTGGGTGTCGGGAATGATTGTGATGCCGGGTGTCGTCGTCGAAAGCTGCACCCATTTGCCAGCCATCTCTGGGCCGACCGGCATATGGTAGATGAAGGCGCCGCCGCCGGGCACGCAATCGACCGTGCCTCGCTCCACCTTGAAGCATTCACGATTGCCAGGAGGTGGAGGCGGTGGGTTGCACTCGGTGACGTCGATCTTGATCGACGTCTTTGCACCCGTGAGATAGTTGCCGTCGTCCGGCTTGCCCGGGTCCTGCGACGGAATTTCGACGCCAGCACCGCGGTCGCCGCGGCTCACCTTGATCAGCCCCTGGTTATCGACGATTGCCGGCGACGGAAACGCCGCATGGTCGATCTTGGCGGTGATCTGGAAGGTGATGGCGCGCTCGTTCGCAGCGCCGATGCCGTCGAGGTCGCTGGCGGAAATCCGGAAATCGGACACCGTCGCCGTATCGTCCGGGCCAGCCGAGCTGCTGATCGCAGCGCCGGGCAGCGGTCCGCCGGATGCGTCGGTGCCGTCGCCGGTCACATGCACGCCGACAATCCGCAGGCCGTGCGGGAGTTGGTCCCTGAAGTCGAGCCTGACCTTTTTCAGCATGGCCGCGAGGCCCGGGCCGGCAAAACCCTGCGGATTGCCGCGCAAGCCAAAGCTCAGCGAGTATACGACATAGTCGCAGCCTCTCTGGCCGCCTTTCTTGGTGAAGAAGGGCACGATCCGGCCCGGCTCCGGGTTGACGATGCGAGGATTGTCGAAATCGAGCTTGGGATCTGGAATGACAGTGCCTGCATCGGCAGGCTTGGCCTTGGCCGGAGCAAGGTCTTCAGCGAAGCCTTGCAGCGGGCTCAGCATGGCGACCGCGATACCGGCCGCCATCAGCCAGCGCGCGCCGCGCCTGGCGAGTGACAGGGGTTTCATGATGGTCTCCATGACGAATGATTGTTTGCCGGTTGATTGGCTGCTCGTCGCAAGCGGGGACTGTGCAAGATTGCTCATCTTCCCCTTCTCACGGTTCGCAGCTGACGGCTGGGGTTCTGAGCGGCAAGGTCATCTTGCAGCAAGGGTAGTAGCCACCCTTGTCGCGGTCGGACTGCCTGTAGAAGCAGAGCCCGACATCGACCCTGTCGCCAGGATAATGGCCGGTGATACCGATCGTGAATGGCGCGCCGGGCGCATGCGACAGGGGCGAAGTCACCCCGACGCCAGGCGTCCTGGACAGAGCCTTGATCGAATCGCCGCCGAAGCCGGTATGGTCATGAAGATAGAGATCGGCCTCGAGGCCGGCGGGCGTGCAGAAATACTCGACATCCTCGACATCAAGGCAAGGAGGCAGATTGCCGGGGGGCGGGAAGTCCGGCGGATAGAACGGTGGCAGATAGCCGCCCGGCACCTGCTCGTAATAGCCGGCACGGCCTTCGCAGGGGCGCCAGACCTCGACGTCGCCGACATGGCCTTCCACTTCCGGGTCTTCGAAATAAGTGTCGAAATCGACGAACCACGAGCCGAAAGGCGGCACGTTGGCCGGCCTGACCAGCGCCGTCGGCGTGATCTGCACGCCGTGCACGGCAAGCGGCCCCCCGGCTGCGAGCTGTTCGGCGAGCGCCGGGTTGTCGCGCAACTTGTCGCCGGTATCGACCAGCGTGT
Organism: Mesorhizobium sp. M1295; assembly: GCF_040318135.1. NCBI lineage: Bacteria > Pseudomonadati > Pseudomonadota > Alphaproteobacteria > Hyphomicrobiales > Phyllobacteriaceae > Mesorhizobium > Mesorhizobium sp. M1295. The sequence goes on along the minus strand of NZ_JAMYLU010000005.1, from coordinate 260,489 downwards.
CGGTGCAGATGCCGGTATCGAGATTGCCTTCGGAATCGTAGCCATATTGCAGGTCGAGGCCGCCGGCCGACTGCCGGTTGTCTTGCGGGAAGCCGACCGCATATTCCTGCGGCACTTCCACCCAGACCGATTCCGTTGCCGGATCGTCCGGATTTTCGCGCCAGTAGCGGATGACCTCACCCTTGCCGGAATCGGCGAACTGGCTGTAGTCGTAGCGGTTTTCCACCGGGCCGCGCTGAGCCAGATACATGAAGCCCTTGTTGTCAAAGGCGATGTCGGTGACCGCGTAATCCTTGTCGGCCTTGACGGCCAGCTCCCAGCGCGGGTCGCCGAAGCTGCCGTCGCCGGCAATGCCCACCGACCAGATCTCCGCCTTTTCCCCGACCGAGTAATAGAGCCGGCCGCCACGATAGGCGACCGACCAGACGCGGCGCTCGTCCTGTGTGTAGCCCCAGCTATCGGGGTCCTCGCTGTCGAAGGCAGCACCCTGGATGTCCATCACCGAGCCGTCGTCGGCGACTGGGGGCAGCCCGTGCGCCGGGCGGCCGGCGACGCCGTGGTCGAACGTGTCGACTAGCGCGCCATTGGCGTCGATGCGGTGGATAAGGCCGGTGTCGAGATCGCTGGCGAAGAACTGGCGGTGGATATTGTCGAAAGTGACGTCGCCGATGCCGGGACCGCTATTGGCGTCGATATCGGCGAATTTCGAGACGGCGCCGGTGATGCCATCGATCTTCCAGATCGTTCCGGGGCCGCCGCCGTTTTCGGTGCCGAACTGGCCGTCCATGAAGACCGCGTCAGCCGTGCCGCGGCGCTGCCGCTCCGGCCGGCCGTCGGCATCGCCGTCTGGTGTGACGATGCGGATGCCGTGCAGCGAGGTGGCGCCGGCATAGAGGTTTGGAATGGCCGAGGGAACGCCGTCGCGCACGCCGTCGTCATAAGTGATGCCGAACACCTGGCCGATTTGCTCGGCCGTGACCTCGAAGGGTGGCGGGGTGAAGACCAATTGGCCAGACGCCGGCCCGCCCAGCCTTGAAACGTCGAAGACGCGCAAGGTTGCGCGCGCCGTGTCGATGAAGGTCTCGTCGACCGGATCGACGCCCGGCGGCAGGCCTTCCTCGAAATTGGGGATGATGGTGCCAGAGAATCCGGTCACTGCCATCGAGCCGGGATAGATGATCTGGGTTTCCTGGGCCTGTGCCGAGCCGCCGAGCCAGAGCCCAGCGGCGAGTGCCAAGGCCGATAATCCGCTGGCAGCCTGGATTGCGCGGCGCAAATGGCCGGCACGAGAGCGCACGGACGCGCCATGGTCGCAAGACATGGATCTCCCCCCACAGGTCATGGGAGAAACATCCGGTCTCGGCGCGCAAATCAGGGCAAGGCGCGGCGTTCCGGCACGTTCATCCCTGATCGAATTGTCTGCTTTCCTCACCGTCATGATACGCCGGCGTCCGCGCAGGGTCAACGGAACCAGCGGAAAGCCCAGCGCATCGACCCGGTCCCGAAGGCGACTGTCGCGCTGAGTTCCTGCTGTTCCCGGAGACCATCGAGCCTCTGGATCTGTGGTCATGGGGCTTTCCTTTCCGGGGCCGCACCACGCGGCACCTGAGCGTCAGTCGCGAGGTGAGGCGGAAAGGTTCATGGACCGGGGCCGGGCCGGCTGGATCACGGCCGGAAAATACGGGCCTGCCGGTCCCGAATCCGATCAACCGCGATGAATGGTGAACGCCTTGCGCAGAATGCTTGCGCGCCACGCAGCCTGTTCTTATATACGCGCCAAGCCGTCCAGCGCCGAATGCCGGTTGCCGGAGCGGAATTTCTTGTGAACAGGGGCTTTCGTCGGAACGCCTGTACGGGTCCTGAGAGCCTGCTTAGCGGAGAGATTAGAGAAATGGCAAAAGTAATCGGTATCGATCTGGGAACAACCAACTCCTGTGTCGCCATCATGGACGGCAAGGAATCCAAGGTCATCGAGAATGCGGAAGGCGCGCGCACGACCCCTTCGATCGTCGCCATCAACAGCGACGGCGAGCGCCTCGTCGGCCAGCCGGCCAAGCGCCAGGCGGTCACCAATCCTGAAAACACCATTTTCGCGGTCAAGCGCCTGATCGGCCGCCGCTATGACGATCCGGTGACGGAGAAGGACAAGAAGCTTGTCCCCTACAAGATCGTCAAGGGCGACAATGGCGATGCCTGGGTCGAGGCCGGCGGCAAGAACCAGTCGCCCAGCCAGATCTCGGCGATGATCCTGCAGAAGATGAAGGAAACGGCGGAAGCCTATCTCGGCGAAAAGGTCGAGAAGGCGGTCATTACCGTTCCGGCCTATTTCAACGACGCCCAGCGCCAAGCCACCAAGGATGCAGGCAAGATCGCCGGCCTGGAAGTGCTGCGCATCATCAACGAGCCGACGGCGGCAGCACTTGCCTATGGCTTGGACAAGAAGGAAGGCAAGACGATTGCCGTCTATGACCTTGGCGGCGGCACGTTCGACATTTCGGTGCTCGAAATCGGCGACGGCGTGTTCGAAGTGAAGTCGACCAATGGCGACACCTTCCTCGGCGGCGAGGATTTCGACATGCGTTTGGTCGAATATCTGGCGGCCGAGTTCAAGAAGGAACAGGGTATCGACCTGCGGAACGACAAGCTCGCCCTGCAGCGCCTCAAGGAAGCGGCTGAAAAGGCCAAGATCGAGCTGTCGTCCACCACGCAGACCGAGATCAACCTGCCCTTCATCACCGCCGATGCCAGCGGCCCTAAGCACCTGACGCTAAAGCTGACGCGTGCGAAGTTCGAGAGCCTTGTCGAAGATCTCGTCCAGCGCACCATCGAGCCCTGCAAGGCGGCGCTCAAGGATGCCGGCCTCAAGGCCGCTGAGATCGACGAGGTCGTTCTGGTCGGCGGCATGACCCGTATGCCCAAGATACAGGAGATCGTGAAGCAGTTCTTCGGCAAGGAACCGCACAAGGGCGTCAACCCGGATGAGGTCGTCGCACTTGGCGCTGCCATCCAGGCCGGCGTGCTGCAGGGCGACGTCAAGGACGTGCTGTTGCTCGACGTGACGCCGCTGTCGCTCGGCATCGAGACGCTGGGCGGCGTATTCACGCGGCTGATCGAGCGCAACACGACGATTCCGACGAAGAAGAGCCAGGTGTTCTCGACGGCTGAGGATTCGCAGTCGGCGGTGACCATCCGCGTCTTCCAGGGTGAGCGTGAAATGGCCGCCGACAACAAGGCGCTCGGCCAGTTCGACCTGGTCGGCATCCCGCCTGCGCCGCGTGGCGTGCCGCAGATCGAGGTCACGTTCGACATCGACGCGAACGGCATCGTCAACGTTTCGGCCAAGGATAAGGGCACCGGCAAGGAGCACCAGATCCGCATCCAGGCGTCTGGCGGCCTTTCGGACGCTGACATCGAGAAGATGGTCAAGGATGCCGAGGCCAATGCCGAAGTCGACAAGAAACGTCGCGCACTGGTCGAGGCCCGCAACCAGGCCGAGGCTCTGGTGCATTCCTCGGAGAAGTCGCTGAAGGACTATGGCGATAAGGTCTCGGAGACCGACCGCACGGCGATTGCCGATGCGATCGCGGCGTTGAAGACCGCTGCCGAAGGCGATGATGTGACCGAGATCGAGGCCAAGACGCAGACGCTCGCCGAAGTCTCGATGAAGCTCGGCCAGGCGATGTACGAGGCTTCGCAGAAGGAAGCCGCCGAGGCCGACGCCAAGGCTGATGCCGCCAAGGACAGCGATGTGGTCGATGCCGATTTCGAGGAAATCGACGAAGACGACGAGAAGAAGAAGTCGGCCTGAACCGCCTGACGGTACAGGTAAGCAAAAAGCCCGGCGCACAGCCGGGCTTTTTTGCAACCCTTTGCCGGAAAAACGCCGAGCTACCCGAAAAAATGCGGACAAAGCCTCGTAGACACTGGCATCCCGGCTCCATCACACCTAAATCGGAACAGCGTGCCGGCAAACGACGCAACGATACTTCAAGACGTTGACTATCCGGACTGCGGGAAAACATGAAAGCTGATTTTTACGAAACGCTGGGCGTGCAAAAAGGCGCCGACGAGAAGGAGCTCAAGAGCGCTTTCCGCAAGCTGGCCATGCAGTTCCATCCCGACCGCAACCCAGGCGACCATGCCTGCGAGCACAAATTCAAGGAAATCAACGAAGCCTACGAAACGCTGAAGGACCCGCAGAAGCGCGCCGCCTACGATCGCTTCGGCCACGCCGCCTTCGAGCACGGCGGCATGAATGGCGGGGCGCAAGGCTTTGGCGCCGGCGGCTTCGCCGACATTTTCGAGGACATTTTCGGCGACATGATGGGCGGGCGCCAGCGTCGCTCGTCCGGCGGTCGCGAGCGCGGCGCCGACCTGCGCTATAATATGGAAATCACGCTGGAAGAGGCATTTTCCGGCAAGACCGCGCAGATCCGCGTGCCGGCATCGATCTCCTGCTCGGAATGCTCGGGCAGCGGCGCCAAGCCCGGCACCCAGCCCGTCACCTGCTCGATGTGCAACGGCCACGGCAAGGTGCGCGCCACGCAAGGGTTCTTCTCGATCGAGCGCACCTGCCCGCAATGCCAGGGGCGCGGCCAGACCATCAAGGATCCATGTCCGAAATGCGCCGGCCAGGGCCGCGTCACCGAGGAGCGCTCGCTGTCGGTCAACATCCCTGCCGGGATCGAGGACGGCACCCGCATCCGGCTTGCCAATGAGGGCGAGGCCGGCCTGCGCGGCGGCCCATCGGGCGATCTCTACATCTTCCTCGCGGTCAAGCCGCACGAGTTCTTCCAGCGCGACGGCGCCGATCTTTATTGCAAGGTGCCGATCTCGATGACGACGGCAGCACTTGGCGGCTCGTTCGAGGTGACGACATTGGACGGCACCCAGACGAAGGTGAAGGTGCCGGAAGGCACCCAGAACGGCCGCCAGTTCCGCCTCAAGGGCAAGGGCATGCCGGTGCTGCGCCAGCCCAATATCGGCGACCTCTACATCCAGACCGTGGTCGAGACGCCGCAGAACCTTTCGCGCCGCCAGCGCGAATTGCTGGAGGAATTCGAGCAGCTTTCCTCAAAGGACAATTCGCCCCAGTCGAGCGGATTTTTCGCCCGCATGAAGGACTTTTTCGAAACGTTCGGCGAGCATTGAAGCTGATCCCTGGAAACGCTTCCCGAGCGTCATCAACACCTTATCCGGGGATTCGCCTTGTCTTGCACCTCGTAGCTGCTAAGTAGCATGCGAGGGAGCGTTGAGGAGGACTTTCGATGACGCGTAGTCCCGGACTGCGAAAGACGCTGGCGGAAAAGTTCGACGACGAACTGAAGTTCTTCAAGGGCTGGATCGACAAGCCGAAGGCGGTCGGTTCGATCGTCCCGACCAGTTCCATCACCGCGCGCAAGATGGCCTCGATCGTCAATCCGAAATCCGGCCTGCCGGTGCTCGAGGTCGGGCCTGGCACAGGCGTCATCACGCGCGCCATCCTCGCTCAGGGCATAAAGCCTGAAAATCTCTACGCGGTCGAATATTCCACTGATTTCGTGCGCCATCTGCGCCAGCTTTATCCAGGCGTCAACGTCATCGAGGGCGACGCCTTCAATCTCGACGCGACGCTCGGTGACAAGCGCGATCTGGTCTTCGATTCGGTGATATCGGGCGTGCCGCTGCTCAACTTCCCGGTCGCCCAGCGCATCGCCTATGTCGAGAGCCTGCTCGACCGCATCCCGGCGGGCCGGCCGATCGTGCAGCTGACTTACGGGCCGCTGTCGCCGATCCCGCCGGGCCGCGGCGACTATACGGTCGAGCATTTCCATTTCGTCATCCGCAACATTCCGCCGACGCAGCTTTGGATCTACCGACGCGGGGCCGCCTGAATTGCAGCGTTGGGTTTTGAATAGCACTTGTCTTATACCCATCGGGTGACAAGGCAGACCCCATGGCTGTGATCCCGAAAATTCTCGTCGTCGCCGGTTCGGTGCGCAGCGGCGCCTATAGCGCCAGGACCGCCGACGTTGCGCAGAAGGAACTTGCCATGCAGGGCGCGGAGGTGACCCGCATCTCGCTCGCCGACTATCCGTTGCCGATCCTCGACCAGGATCTGGAAAAGGAAGAAGGCATTCCCGAAGACGCCGTCAAGCTCGGCCGGATGATCGCCGCCCATGACGGGCTGCTGATCGCGACGCCCGAATATAACGGCTCCATTCCACCGCTGCTCAAGAACACCATCGACTGGGTAAGCCAGCTGCGCAAGGATGGCGGCCGGACGTTCAGGCCGCTTGCCGGCAAGGTTGCCGGCCTCTGCTCGTCTTCCAACGGACCCTTCGGCGGGATACGCTGCATCAACCATCTGCGCGCCGTTCTGGTGCGCTGCCGGATGGAGGTGGTGACACCGGAATGCTCGGTGCCGGAGGGCGGCAACGCCTTCGACGACGAGGGCAACTTCAGGGACGAGAGACTACGCCAATCGATGGAGCACCTATGCCGAACGCTGATCGAAACCTCGCGCATGCTGTCGACGCGGATCGAGGCATGATCCCGGACGCCGCGCATGCCGACACGATGCAGGAAAGGCTGATCGTCGGCCTCGACCTGCCGACGCTGAAGGAAGCCGAGAAAGCGGTGCGCGAGCTCGACGGGATCGTCTCCTTCTACAAGATCGGTTACCAGCTCGCCTTTGCCGGCGGGCTCGACTTCGCCCGCGAGCTGGCCAGCGGCGGCACCAGGATCTTTCTCGACATGAAGCTGCTCGACATCGATAACACGGTGGCCAAGGGGGTCGACAACATCGTCAGGATGGGCATGAGCATGCTGACCATCCATGCCTATCCGAAGACGATGAAGGCGGCGGTCGAGGCTGCGAAGGGCAGCGACCTTTGCCTGCTCGGGGTCACCGTGCTGACCTCGATGGACGAGCAGGACGTGATCGACGCCGGCTATGAATATGATCCGCATACGCTGGTGCTGAGGCGCTCCGAGCAGGCGCTACATGCCGGCATGGGCGGCATCGTCTGCTCGGCCGAGGAAGCGGAGGCGGTGCGCCGCATCGTCGGCCCCGACCTGGCCGTCGTGACGCCGGGGATCCGGCCCACGGGCAGCGACCATGGCGACCAGAAGCGGGTGGTGACGCCGGCGCAGGCGATCCGCAACGGCTCCAGCCACCTCGTGGTCGGCCGGCCGATCGTCGGCGCGGCCGACCGGCGGGCGGCAGCTGAAGCCATCCTCGATGAAATGCGCTCGGCATAAGGACCAAAAACCAGGAGAAACCGATGCCCAAGGGATACTGGATCGCTCGCGTCGACGTGCGCGATGCGGAAGGCTACAAGGACTATGTCGCAGCCGCCAAGCTGGCCTTCGACCGCTTCGGCGCCAAGTTCCTGGCGCGCGGCGGCGCGCATGAGAAGGCCGAGGGGCCGGGCCGCGACCGCAATGTGATCATCGAGTTTCCGTCGCTTGCGGCGGCGCATGACTGCTACCACTCGCCCGAATACCAGCGCGCGGTCGCGATCCGCCAGAAGGTGGCTGATGGTGAAATCGTGCTGGTCGAGGGGATTTAGGCGCGAAGTCGGTTCATCGCGGTCTCGGCCATCGCATTGGCGAGGCTCAGGCCCCATTGCTGGCGACAGTAATCGCGGAAATCGAAGCAGGGCAGGCCGGGGCAGACCTCGAACTCGATGAGGTGCACGCTGTCGTCGGCTTCGACCCGGAAGTCGATGGAAAACACATCCCGCAGGCCAAGCCCGACCATCAGGCTTTCGGCGATGCGACGAATTCTTGCATCGGCTCGAGGCTGGCTGGCGCCAACGGGAAGCAGCAACGGCTCAGCGTAATTTCCCGCGGCTTTCGCCGCTACACCGGTATCGCCGTAAAGCGCCAGGCTGTCCTGCATGGTCTGGAAATCGCTGCCCGAATCGACAAGGGCGATGCCGATCGCCTCGGCGCCGGTATCCGGCTTCAATCCGAGAAAACTGGCGCGCGCGTTGCGGCCGGCGACATAGGGCTGGACCACGACATCGTCGCGATAGGCGGCGAAGACGCGCCGGCTAAGCTCCAGCGCGTGGCCGAGATCGTGGCAGCGCGAATCCGGCCAGATGCCGATCTTGGCGCCGAGCCGGTTCGGCTTGACGAACCAGCCGGCGGGCGAGTCCGGCGGCGCGACCAGCCAGGCTCCGTCACGGGCAAGGCCCGCCCGCGGCACCGGCAAGCCAAGCGCGCCGAGCACGGCGCCGGAACGGAACTTATCCTGACAGAGCGCAAAAAGCGCATCGTCGGCGCCGATCGCCTTCAGGCCGTTCAGCCGTGCCAGAGCTGGTGCCGCGCCGCCGCGGAAATAGGCGATGCCGTCGGTCAGTGTCCAGACGAGCGTGGTCTTCGGGTCCTCGCCGGCGAGAACGCTTGCGGCGGCGTCGAGTGTCACCGGCGCAAACGACAAGCCGCGCTTCTGGCAAGCGGCGGCAAGTGCGTCGAATTCAGCAGCGATGTCGGTCGATTGCGCCAGATAGGAGGCGATTTCGACGGCACGCTCCGGCACGTGGTTATCGGCGACCAGCCGATCGAAGCAGGCCTTTTCCGGCTCGTAGACAAGGATCAGCTTCGGCTTGCGGCTTGACATGGGTGGAACGGCTCCTGGCAGCACGATTGCCTACCATCGCACGGGGAACGCATTCGGCTTGCGCGGAACCGACGTTGATCGGACGCCTGCACGACAGCAAGCGCACCATCTTCTTGTTTGACCATGATCTTTTCCGAACCAAAGGTTCGGGACCATGGTCTAGCCAATCAGCACGCGCGGCTCGAAGCGACCATTGACTGGAATGTCGAGCATAAACGTCATGCCGGCTTGCGGGTCGAGCAGGCGCTGCTTCTCGCTCTTGCCGGACCAGGCGGAGGTGACCGCGATCCGGTCGGCATTCCTGCCGACAAAAGCCGGACAGGACGGCTGCGTCGCCGGCATCGCCACCGAACGGACAAGCTTGCCGTCGGGTCCATAGGCTTCGACGACGCTGCCGCCCCAGCAAGCGTTCCACAATATGCCGTCGCGGTCGAGCACCGAACCATCGATATAGCCCTTGGCCGAACGGTGATCGACGAAGACCTTCGGTTCGCCAACCGGCAGGCCGGTCGCAGGATCGCAGCCGACGCGCATCAACAGCCCGGTGCTGGTGTCGGTATAATGGGCGATGGTCCCATCTTCGGAAAAGCAGATCGAATTGGGCACCGTGAGATCCGCATAGAGCCGGCGCAGCTCGCCCTTGAAGAACCAGTAGATAGAACCGGCGGCCTTCTCCTCGCCCTTACCCATGGTGCCGACCCAGAGGGCGCCGCAAGGGTGAACGCGGGAATCGTTCGAGCGGGTGACCGTATTATCGGCCTCGATCGGCGTGTGCAGCGTCAGCTTGCCGGTCGCGACATCGCGGACATGCAGGCCGGTCTCGGTGGCGATCAGCTGGCGTTGGTCGTCGACGATGGCGATGGCGCTGGCCATCTGACCGAGCTCGTGGATTTTGACCGCACCGCCGGACAAGCGCTGTTCCAGGAGCTGGCCGTTGACGATGTCGAACCAATAGAGCGTGTCCGTGGCAGGGTCATAGCTTGGCCCCTCGCCGAGTTGGCAGACATGGTCGGAAAAAACCGAAACGATGGTCTCGCTCATCATGCCGCTCCAAACGCCGCGTCCCAGGCCACGACCGCAGCCTTCGCCCGTGCTGCCACTTCGTCGATGCTCATGCCCGGCTTGAACAGGCTGGAGCCAAGACCGAAGACGGTGACGCCGGCCGCTTTGTAGCCGGCAAAGTCCTTGTCCGAAACGCCGCCGACGGCGCCGACCAGCACACTGGCTGGCAGCACCGCGCGCATCGCCGAAATGCCCGCCGCGCCAAGCACGCTCGCCGGGAAGAATTTCAATGCCGAGGCGCCGAGCCGGATTGCTTGAAATGCCTCGGTCGGCGTGAACACGCCGGGCATCGTCACCATGCCGTACTGCATGGCACGGCCCATGACCTCGGCATCGATATTGGGGCTGACCAGCAGCCGCCCGCCGGCCTTGTGCAGACCGTCGACATCGGCGGCGGTGAGCACCGTGCCGGCGCCGACCAGCGCCGTCGGAGGAAGCGCTTCGACAATACTGGCGATGGAAACAAAAGGCTCGGGCGAGTTGAGCGGCACCTCGATTGCTTCGATGCCGGCGCCGAAGATCGCCTGGCCGATCGCCACCGCCTCGCTTGGCTTGAGGCCACGCAGGATCGCGACCAGACCCCGCTTGAGCTTTGGAAAAGGTGCGGTTTCGGTCATGCGGCAACTCCATTTTTGGCGATCATGCCATTTTCGCGCGCGGCTTCGGCAAGGCCGGCACGCACCGCCTCATCGGCGTCGACCGCCCTGAAAGCGAGCCCGGCAAGGCCGAGCGCCTCGGCATAGAGCCTGCCGAGTGCGCCCGATGCGATCAGCACGACGGGCACGGCGCTTGCCCCATAGCGGCTATTTGCCGAAGCGATCTCGCCGCCGATCAGCAGGCCGGACAGAGAGGCTGCGGCATCTTCGGGCTTCAGGTCCTGCAACAGGCTGGCGGCGCGGATCGAGAACAGTCTTGAAACGATGTCACCGCCCTCGGCCAACGCCTTCAGGCACCAGTCCCGGAAAAACGGACTTTCGGCGACAACCGGCTGCGGCGGCTCGCCCAGCGAATGGCGCAGGATCGAGTGCGCAGCCAGCACCGAAAACAGCTCGCCGGTCGGCCAGGTGCCGAAGCCGGCAATGGAACCGTCCTCGACCAGCACCCATTTCGAATGGGTGCCGGGCATGCAGACGAGGTGGCGTCCCTGTGCCGGCAAACCGGCGCCGGCAAGCTGCGTTTCCTCGCCGCGCATGACGTCAGGTGCATCGGCAAGGCGTTGGGCAAGGCCGGGCACGATGCGGATGTCGCGGCGCTGGCCGGGGATGCGGGCAGCGCCGGCGAGGATAGCGCCGATCGGCGCCGGCACGCTGACATAGGGCGCCTCCAGCCAGCCCTGGCGCGAACCGGCCATCCCGCAAATGATGACCGGCAGCGCCTCGGGGGCACCCATGGCAGCCAGATGCCCTTCGAGAACGGACGAAAATCCTTTAGCCTGGGCGGTGATCAGCCCGTCATCGCCGCGCCGCTCGGCGAGAACCTTGCCGGCGCCGTCGAGCAGCCACACCCTCATCCGGGTGGTGCCCCAGTCGACGGCCGCGACAGAAGGGGCCTTGCTCGATGAGATCACAGGAACCCCCCGTCGACGATCAGCATCTGCGCGGTCAGCATGCGTGAAGCATCCGACGCCAGGAACAGCACGGTGCCGACAACGTCTTCCGGCTGCATCACCTCTTTGATGCACTGCTTGGCGACGTGGGCGGCGAGCGCCTGTTCGGTGACCCAGAGCTTTCTCTGTCGCTCGGTGATCACCCAGCCGGGCGCGATTGCGTTGACGCGAATGCCGTCGACGCCGAGCTTGCCGGCAAGACCCTTGGTGAGGCCGACGATGCCGGCCTTGGCGGCGGTATAGGCCGGCATATCGGGATGGTTGATGAGAAACGAGGTCGAGGTGAAATTGATGATCGAGCCGCCACCGGCCCGCTTCATGCCCGGCGCCACCGCCTGTGCGCTGAAGAAATGCGGGCGCAGGTTGATGGCATGATTGTTGTCCCAGAACTCGACCGTGACGTCTTCGACGGCATGACGGTCATCCTGCGCGGCATTGTTGACCAGCACGGTCACGTCGCCATGCGCCTCGGCGGCTTTGGCAACTGATAACCGCAATGCCTCGATATCGCGTATATCGGTCTTGAGATAGAGCGGCCGCCGGCCGAGCTCCTTGTCTAACCGATCGGCCAGCGCCAGGCTCGGACGGTCGGCGATATCGATAAAGGCGACCTTTGCCCCCTGGCGGATAAATCCCTCGGTCAAGGCGGCTCCAATGCCGGAGCCGCCACCGGTGATCAGCACCGAAGCGCCTTCGAGGTCGGCAAAGCGTGCCGATGGCATCATGAATTCTCTCCCGGTCCAACGATCTCGGTCTGACCGGCGCGCATCCTATCCAGCCATGTCGGGCGGGCAAGGGCGAAAGAGTGGATAGTCGGGACTTATGTCCGACAAAAGGCCGCACGCGCCCCCGATCGATCAGCCGCCCAGCCGGACGTGGTACAATTCGACGGCGGCTCCGCTGGTCCTGGCAACCGGCTCAAGCCATTCCGGTACGCTGCCGCGCATCAACCCGGCGAGAAAACCTGCCGGCGCCTTGGCGGCGAGGAGCTTGCTTTCGGGGCTGCCGGGGCACAATGCGACGAGGCCGACGTGATGATCCGCCAGGATTGTCCTGGCATCGGCATCGGACCCAAGGAAGGCATCGAGCGCCAGCAGGTTGCCGGCGACGTTGCGATGATAAGGCCCGGCGAAGACGCGGTGTCCGGAATAGGCCAGGATCGGCGATCCGAGATTGGAAATTGCCAGCACCGTGGTGCCGGGCAGGCGGCCAAGCGCCGCAAAGGAGGCCATGCGCTGGCAAGCGACATCGGCGCCGTCGCCATTATCGGCGGCGGTATTGCTGTCCTCGAAGGCGACCGAGGTCGCCGCGGCAGCCCCAGTCCAGACGGCATTCACCGAAACCAGCCAGACGGCGGCCATGCGCAGCGCCACGCCGCGCGACGGGCTGGCCTCGGCCCGTTGACGCCATTTGGCAATCCAGGCAGCAAGCGGGATGACGGCGAAGGCGATCGAGAATGTCGAACCGCGCACCTGCCAGGCACTGACGATGAAGGCCACGACAAGCAGCGTGCCGACAAGGCTGTCCTGCCGCCGCCAGCCGCCACGGCCAAGGCGAAGCGCCATCAGCACGAGCGCGATGAGCGGCGTAGCATAGCGCGCCACCACCCCGGCCGGATCTTCAGCGAGAAGCTTGAACAGCGATTGCGCCTCGTCGATGTGATCAAGCCATAGCTCCTTGAGGCGCGGATCGAGGTTGGCATAGGGCGCTGCCAGGCATTGCGGGAACAAAAAGACGACGACTGCGGCCAATATCAGGGCAAGCAGGCCAAGCGAGGCGATGCGCCGTTGGCGCGTGCGGCCAGCGGGCTCGACCGACGCTATCGCCGCAAGGCCGGTTCCGGCAATCGCTGCGACGACGAACTGCACGGTCGAGAAGGCGTCGCATTGCGCCTGACCCCAGGCGGACGGTGCGATGGTGGCGACAAAGACGAGAGCGGACACGCCGGCAAAGCCGAGGCCGAAATCCCTGGCAATCGGCCTCTCGCCATCGGCGTCGAGGGCAAACAGCGTGGCGACAGAGGCGCCGATGGTGGCGACATAAGGCGCGGTTTCCATGCCGACGGCCAGCATCAATCCGGCGCACAGGCCGGAGAGTAGTGCCGCCGGCCTGCGCAACGGCGCTTCAAGCAGAAGGCTCAGGCTGGCCATGCTCAGCATCAGCTGGACATTGTGGTGATCGAGCGCGCCAGGCGAAAAAATGCCGAGGAAGTGCAGTGCGGCGGCGCCGACGACGACAGCGGGCAGCACGGCGCCGTCACCGGCAAAGCTGCGCGCGGTGCGAGCGGTGAAAAACACGGTCAGGCAAAAGAGCAGCGCCGGCCACAGCACTTGCGCAAAATTCTCGGCAAAGACCGTGCTCCCGGTCAGGGCCGACACGGCCGTGATGGCGGCGATCGGCGCATCGACCAGCCGCGACCAGTGCATGACGAAGCCGCCTTCCAGGCCCATCCTGTACTGGTGCAGATCGAACCAGCTTTGGCCGGCCAGCATGTCGCGAACTTCGACAAGGCGCAGCAGATTGTCGTTGTCGCCGCCGGCATTGGTCAGTTCCGGGAAACCGGCAAAGGCATTGACGGCAAGCGCCAGCAGCGTGGCAAGCAGCGCCAGCGCGATATCGGACCTCCAAATGGAGGCGCCATCGTCGGCTGTGCTCATATCAGGACCTTTGGAAGGAATACGGGGCGGTTTAAACCTAGCCTTAACAGCTTCAATAAATAGTAAAGCCGCCCCGAGCGAGGCCGGCGTTTGAGCGGTCAGGGACCTCACAGGGCATCCGGAGACGAAAATGCCACAAGAAGTGCGCCATGAGCCGAGCATCGCCGTGCTCCTGCCTTGCTACAATGAGGAGCTGACGATCGGCGAAGTGGTGCGGCGCTTTCGCGAGACGCTGCCTGCCGCCGCGATATATGTCTACGACAACAATTCGCGCGATCTGACGGCGCTCCGAGCCCGCGCCGCCGGCGCCATCGTGGTGCGCGAGCCGCGCCAGGGCAAAGGCAATGTCGTGCGCCGCATGTTCGCCGACATCGAGGCCGACATCTACCTGATGGCCGACGGCGACGGCACCTATGCGCCGGAGGACGCGCCGCAACTGATCAACACGCTGCTGACCGAGCGCTCCGACATGGTGGTGGGCACCAGGCGCGGCGTCGCCGACGATGCCGGCAGGACTGGCCATGCCTTCGGCAACCGCATCTTCAACAGCCTCTACAAGCGGCTGTTCAGCTCGGACTTTACCGATATCTTCTCGGGGTACCGCGCCTTCACCAGGCGCTTCGTCAAGAGCTTTCCCGCCGTTTCCGGCGGTTTCGAGATCGAGACCGAAATGTCGGTGCACGCCTCGCAGCTCAAATTGCCGGTCAGCGAGATCGGGCTCGACTATGGCCGCCGGCCGGAAGGCTCCTCGTCGAAGCTGTCGACCTTTCGCGACGGCGCGAAGATCCTGTGGATGTTCGCCATGCTGATGAAGGAGACACAGCCGCTGCGTTTCTTCGGCGCTTTTTCGGTGTTCTTCCTGGCATCGAGCCTGTTCCTGATGGCGCCGGTGCTGATCGAGTTCGCCGAAACCGGGCTTGTGCCGCGCATGCCGACCTGGGTGCTGTCGGTCGGGCTGCTGCTGCTGTCGATGCTGGCGGCGGTGACCGGGGTAATCCTCGATTCGGTGTCGCGCGGCCGGGCCGAGCAGAAGCGCATCTTCTATCTGTCGATGCCTTCCGGTCGCGTCGAACGTGAACGTGCAAGCGCCCTCGCGACTTTGAAGGCCGGACCGGGCAAGACCCCGCGCGCGGCCTAGAGCCTGAATGGGACGCCTCGCCCGCTTCATTTTCGCCGGCGGCATCGGCTTCGTCGCCGACGCGGCGGCGCTTTGGCTGGTGCTGGCGATAACACCGCTCGGACCATTCGCGGCTCGCATCATTTCGATCGGTTTTGCCCTGTCCGTCACCTGGTTGATCAACCGCCATCTGACGTTTTCGCCTTCCAGCCGCGGCATCGCGCAGGAGGGCGCACGCTATGGCGGCGTCGGCATTGCCACCAGCGTCGTCAATTATCTCGTCTATTGCGCCACGCTGTTCGCGCTGCCGATGGTGTCGCCGCTCATCGCCCTTGCGGTCGCCTCGCTGATTGCCATGGCGCTGTCCTTCCTCGGCTATTCCAAGCTGGTCTTCGATCGCTGACGGCGCATCGCATTGGGATCTGCGCCAAACGAAGCGCAGCCTCATCATGACCTTGGCCGATTGGCAGAAGCCGCCGATTTCCTTATATCGCTGTCGTCGATGCATCGGCGCGAAAATCGGAATCGATTTTCGGACAGCACGATGCATGGATTCAAAAGTGTTGGAGCGTACTTTGTGCATCCAAGTGGATCGCTCCAAGTGCGCCGGAGAGCCGCAATGCCCCTGAAAGTCGCCGTCCAGATGGACCACATCTCCACCGTGTCGATTGCCGGCGACACGTCGTTTGCGCTGTCGCTGGAAGCGCAGCGGCGCGGCCACCAACTGTTCCACTACACGCCCGACCGGCTGTCGCTGCGCGACGGCAAGGTGTTTGCCCGCATCGAGGCGATGCAGGTCCGCGACGAGAAGGGCAATCATTATTCGCTGGGCGAGAAGGTGCGCACCGACCTTTCGGAAATGGACGTCATCCTTTTGCGGCAGGATCCGCCGTTCGACATGAACTACATCACCACCACGCATATCCTCGAGTGCATCCATCCGAAGACGCTGGTGGTCAACGATCCGGCCTGGGTGCGCAACAGCCCGGAAAAGATCTTCGTCACCGAATTTCCCGACCTGATGCCGGACACGCTGATCACCAAGGACCCGCTCGAGGTCGCAGCCTTCCGCAAGGAGTTCGGCGATATCATCGTCAAGCCGCTCTACGGCAATGGCGGCGCCGGCATCTTCCATCTGCATGAGGCCGACCGCAACCTAGCCTCGCTGCTCGAAATGTTCGGCCAGATGTTCCGCGAACCGTACATC
Source organism: Mesorhizobium sp. M1295 (assembly GCF_040318135.1). Classification (NCBI taxonomy): domain Bacteria; kingdom Pseudomonadati; phylum Pseudomonadota; class Alphaproteobacteria; order Hyphomicrobiales; family Phyllobacteriaceae; genus Mesorhizobium; species Mesorhizobium sp. M1295. The sequence continues at coordinate 244,232 of NZ_JAMYLU010000005.1, read as the reverse complement.
GTGCAGCGCTACCTGAAGGAGGTGCGCGCCGGCGACAAACGCATCATCCTGATTGACGGCGAGCCGGTCGGCGCCATCAACCGCGTGCCGGCCGAGCACGATTCGCGCTCCAACATGCATGTCGGCGGCCGTGCCGAAAAGACCGAGCTGACGGAGCGCGAACGCGAGATCTGTGCCCGCATCGGCCCCTCGCTGAAGGAGCGCGGCTTCATCCTCGTCGGCATCGACGTCATCGGCGACTACATGACCGAGATCAACGTGACCTCACCGACCGGCATACGCGAAGTGCAGCGCTTCGGCGGCGCCGACATCGCCAGCCTGTTCTGGGATGCCGTGGAGGAGAAGCGCACCTAGCCTCGCTTCGCGAGCGGCCGCGTTGCAAACCATTGCAGCCGTTGCGCTCAGCTGTTCCCCAAATGTTCTTGCCTTCGCCGGAAATCTGTGGTTGTCTCGGGTGACGCCGTTCGCGGCATGATCGCAAAGGCTTGGGGCAAAGCCTGCATCCGGGGTGAAGACATGGTGGCGCGGGTTCGCACGGTTGCTTTCCAGGGCATCGAGGCCGTGCCGGTCGACGTGCAGGTGATGATCGCGCCGGGCAAGGTCAACATGCACATCGTCGGCCTGGCCGACAAGGCGGTGGCCGAAAGCCGCGAGCGGGTGCAGGCGGCGCTGCATGCATCCGGCCTGTCGATGCCATCGAAGAAGGTCACCGTCAATCTGGCGCCGGCCGACCTGCCCAAGGAGGGCAGCCATTACGATCTGCCGATCGCGCTCGGTTTGATGGCGGCACTGGGCGCCATTCCGGGCGACATGCTGGCCGGCTATGTCGTGCTTGGCGAATTGTCGCTCGACGGCACTATTGCCGCGGTGGCCGGCGCGCTGCCGGCGGCGATCGGCGCCAATGCCGAAGGCAAGGGCCTGATCTGCCCGTTCGCCTGTGGCCCGGAAGCCGCCTGGGCCGGCAAGGATTTCGACATATTGGCGCCGCGCAGCCTGATTGCCATCGCCAATCATTTTCGCGGCACGCAGGTTCTGTCGCGGCCGGAAGCCGGCATCCATACTTCGGCGCGCGACTTGCCCGACCTTGCCGACATCAAGGGCCAGGAGACCGCCAAGCGGGCGCTGGAGGTGGCGGCCGCCGGCGGTCACAACCTCTTGATGGTCGGGCCGCCGGGGTCGGGAAAATCGATGCTGGCGCAGCGGCTGCCGTCGATCCTGCCGCCGCTGGCGCCGAGGGAATTGCTCGAAGTCTCGATGATCGCCTCGGTGGCCGGCGAGCTCGGCGAAGGCAAACTCACCGACCGGAGGCCGTTCCGGGCACCACACCATTCGGCCTCGATGGCGGCGATGGTCGGTGGCGGCCTGCGCGTGCGGCCGGGCGAGGCCTCGCTTGCCCATCACGGCGTGCTGTTCCTCGACGAGTTTCCCGAATTCTCGCCGCAGGCGCTCGATGCGCTGCGCCAGCCGCTGGAGACCGGCGACTGCATGATCGCGCGCGCCAATCATCGCGTCACCTATCCGGCGCGTATCCAACTGGTCGCGGCGATGAACCCGTGCCGCTGCGGCATGGCCGGCGAGCCGGGCTATCGATGCCTACGCGGCGACCGCTGCCGCACCGACTACCAGGCGCGCATTTCCGGCCCGCTGCTCGATCGCATCGATCTCAGGATCGAGGTGCCGGCGGTCTCGGCCAGCGATTTGATCCGGCCGGACCGGGCGGAGAAGAGTGCAGCCGTGGCACTTCGCGTGGCGCGGGCGCGGACGATCCAGCGTGAGCGTTTCGAACGGCTCGGCGCGACCTCCGCCACCACCAACGCGCATTGCTCGCCGTCGGTCATCGAGGAGATCGCCATGCCCGATGCCGCCGGCCTGTCGCTGCTGAGGGACGCCAGCGAAAAGCTCGGCTTTTCCGCCCGCGCCTATCATCGGGTGCTGAAGGTGGCGCGGACGCTAGCCGATCTCGAGGCCAGCGAGACGGTCGGCCGCGTCCATCTGGCCGAAGCAATTTCCTACCGCATGAGCTCGGAGCGGATGGCGCAGGCGGCGTAGTGCTTCTGCTGCTCGCTGGAAGTACGGTTGCGGGTTCGCGCCCGATGATCGCATATGTTACGGTCATGCACCTAACCGGGGCTGAGGCGGGGATGATTTCTGTTTCGCCGGCACGCAGTGCCGAAGACTTCGAGACCATGGCCGGGCTTTGCCGCAAGCTTGCACAATGGGATGTCGACGCCGTGCAGCCTTACGGCGTCTCGGAGGAGGACGTGAGGACCATCTTCCACCCCGAAAGGAGCGGCAGTTCGCTGGCAGCGAAGTTCGGCGCGCCAGATGCCATGGCGTTTATCGCGCGATCGGAGAACCTACCGGCGGGCTGCCTCGCCTTTGACCAGTTCGACGACCATACGGCGGAGATTCACAAGTTTTTTGTCGACGCGTCGTTTCGCGGAAAAGGAATCGGCCGTGCGCTGATGGGGGCCGCGCTGGCGGAGATCCGGAAAGGCCGAATCCGGACGGTATTGATCCACACGACGTTCTACATGAAAAACGCCATTGCCGTGTATGAGTCGTTCGGCTTCAGGCCCTGCCCGCCCTTCCGTGAAACCCCGGAGCCGGTCAGACATACCGATATTTTCATGTCGTGCTCGATCTCGCCCGCGTGAGGTTAGAGGCAGCCGCGGTGTGGAGGACGCGGCGTCCCTCGACTTGCCCTATTTTTGGAAATCGAACCTAGGCCCCGATGATCCTCTTCCTGAGGCGCATCGTCAGAATGGGCGTTGGCGCACTTCATGCAGGACCCCTCCCGGCCCTTCGGGTCACCCTGCCCTCAAGGGGAGGGGGACGCCGGCTCCCGCGCCTTCGCTTCAGGCGCCTTGCTTCGCCTTCAGTTCCAGCCGCCGCGCGTGAAGGACCGGCTCGGTGTAGCCGTTGGGCTGGATGCGGCCTTTGAAGACGAGGTCGCAGGCGGCGAGGAAGGCGATGGACTTGTCGAAATCCGGTGCCATCGACCGGTAGAGCGGATCGCCTTGGTTCTGGCGGTCGACAATCGCCGCCATGCGCTTCATCGTTTCCATGACCTGCTCGGGCGTGCAGACGCCGTGGTGCAGCCAGTTGGCGATGTGCTGCGAGGAAATGCGCAGCGTGGCACGGTCCTCCATCAGGCCGACGTCGTTTATATCTGGCACTTTCGAGCAGCCGACGCCCTGGTCGATCCAGCGCACGACGTAGCCCAGAATTCCCTGCGCGTTGTTGTCGAGCTCCTTCTGGATGTCTTCGGGCGACCAGTTCGGCCGCACCGCGACCGGCACCGACAAGATGTCGTCGAGCCTGGCCTTGGGCCGGCTCTTCAGCGCCTGCTGCACGGCGTGGAGGTCGACCTTGTGGTAGTGCGTGGCGTGCAGGGTTGCCGCCGTCGGCGACGGCACCCAGGCGGTGTTGGCGCCGGCCTTGGGATGCGCGATCTTTTCCTTGAGCATCGCCGCCATCAGGTCGGGCATCGCCCACATGCCCTTGCCGATCTGGGCGTGGCCGGCCAACCCGCATTCCAGGCCGGTATCGACGTTCCAGGCTTCATAGGCGGCAATCCAGGCGGCCTGCTTCATGTCGCCCTTGCGGATCATCGGGCCGGCTTCCATCGAGGTGTGGATCTCGTCGCCGGTGCGATCGAGGAAGCCGGTGTTGATAAAGACGACGCGGTCCCTGGCGGCGCGGATCGCCTCCTTGAGGTTGACGGTGGTGCGCCGCTCCTCGTCCATGATGCCCATCTTGATGGTGTTTTTCGCCATGCCGAGCAGCGCCTCGACGCGGTCGAAAATCTCGACGGCGAAGGCGACTTCGTCGGGGCCATGCATCTTGGGCTTCACGATGTACATCGAGCCGGCGCGAGAATTGGCGCGGCGCCCGTTGGGGCCAACATCGTGCAGCGCGATCAGCGCCGTCATCGCCGCATCCATGATGCCTTCCGGCACCTCGTTGCCGTCGCGGTCCGATATCGCCGGATTGGTCATGAGGTGGCCGACATTCCTGACCAGCATCAGCGAGCGGCCGGGCACGGTCAGCGTGCCGCCATCGGGCGCGGTATAGGCGCGGTCGGGGTTGAGCCTCCGGACAAAGCTCTTGCCGGCCTTGGTGATCTCTTCCGCCAGGTCGCCCTTCATCAGGCCGAGCCAGTTGCGGTAGACCAGCACCTTATCCTCGGCATCGACGGCGGCCACCGAATCCTCGCAGTCCTGGATGGTGGTCAGCGCCGATTCCAGCACGACATCGGCAATGCCGGCCGGATCGGTGCGGCCGATCTGGTTGTTGCGGTCGACGACGATTTCGATGTGCAGGCCATTCCTGGTCAGCAGGACGGCATCGGGGTCGGCTGCATCGCCGCGATAGCCGGCAAACTGCTTGGGGTCGGCAAGCGTGGTGGCGCCGCCGCCCTCGCCCAGCCGCAACATGCCGTTGGCCACCGAAAGCCCGTTCACGCCAGCCCATTTGCCTGTCGTGAGCGGCACCGCCTCGTCGAAGAAGCTTTTCGCCCAGGCGACGACCTTGGCGCCGCGCGCCGGATTGAATTTGTTGCCTCGCTCGGCGCCGTCCGTCTCCGGGATGGCGTCGGTGCCGTAGAGCGCATCATACAGTGAGCCCCAGCGCGCATTGGCGGCATTCAGCGCATAACGCGCATTCATCACCGGCACCACCAACTGCGGCCCGGCGACCAGCGCGATTTCCGGGTCGACATTTTCGGTCGTCACGCTGAAGGCCGGCCCCTCGGGCAGGAGATAGCCGATCTCGCGGAGGAAGCTCTTGTAGGCCTCCATGTCGACGGGCGCGCCATTGTCGCGGTACCAGCGGTCGAGCTTGTCCTGCATGGCATCGCGTTTTTCGAGCAGCGCCCGGTTTTTTGGCGAGAGATCATGGACGATCGCCGAAAAACCGCTCCAGAATGCCTCCGCTTCAATGCCGGTGCCCGGCAACGCCTCGTTCACGACAAAATCATGAAGCTGGCGGGCAATCCGCAATCCGGCGATCTCGACGCGATCGGTCATCAGGGCTTCTCCAGGCGAAGGGCTAGGCCGGGCCTTTGGCATGTCGCGGTTGCAGGGTCAATTCGGCATAGGTGAAGGTAGGGCGTTTTCGCCGTTGCAGGAGCTGCCAATCTCCCCACTTGTGGGGGAGATGCCCGGCAGGGCAGAGGGGGGCGTGAAGGATCGCCGACCTTGCCATTTACGACCAGCCGCAAGTCTGAGGTGTTACCGCGAAAGACTGAGACGTTGGCGGGACAGCGCCCCCCTCTGTCCTGCCGGACATCTCCCCCTCGAGGGGGGAGATCGGCTAATCACACCGCAATCCTTGGCCTGCCCGACGCGACCGCCACGACATGCGCCTCGATGAACATGCGCTGGCCCTCGACGGTGGAGACGCGGAACTCGCTGGCGATTTCGATCTCGGCGCTGTCGGTGCCGGCGTCCTTCGCCCGCCCGGCGGCAATAGCGCGCACATCTCTCTCCGCCGCGGCGATCGCCGCCGCCTCGTCGTTGAAATCGCGCACGCTTTCGCCTGAGGCGACACGGAACAGCCCTTCCTTGGGCTGGCTGACCCGCGCCTCAGCCGAAACCCGGACCTGGCCGACGACGGCGCCGAGCGCATTGGCCACATCGGTATCCTCAGGCACCACGCAGTCATTGCCGACCAGCTCGGCCAGGCCGGCATAGTGCAACGGCGCCGAGGCGCCGAGGCCGATGACCGGACGGTCGAGCGCGACGCTGAGCCGGGCGATGCCGGGATGGGCGTCGACGGCGCGCTGGACCAGCGCGTGGGCGACGGTCGCCGCGCCATCCAGCCCATCCTCGGCGAAGGCGGTCTCGAGGATGACTTCCGCCGACAGGCGGGTCAGCGTGGTCAGCACCCGTTCCGAGATCGCCTCCGGCGAGGCGGCGATGAACTGGCCGCGGCCGTCACGCCTGCGCGCGAACAGCTCGGCACCCAGACGCGCCGCGGCCGGATCCCAATTGGCCTGCCTGCCCAGCACATGCGCGGCATCCGACGGCGTGAAGCCGGCGACATGCACCAGCCCGCGCGACACCAGCCGGTTCAAGGTGGCGTTCTGGGCATTCGAAGTCAGCAATCTGTCGAGAGCCTGCGGCACGGCACCGATCAGCTCGTAAAGCTTGGCTTCGGCACCGGTCAGTCCGGCCGCGAGCCGCTCCGGCACGCCGGTGCGCACCGCGAGGCGGCCATCCATGCGGCCGGGATTAGGTGCGCGCAGCTGGCGTTCCAGTTCTGATGTGACGGCGTCGCCATGCACCATGCCGGCCAGCGCCAGCGGCACCAGGCGGCGCGGCCCGAGCAGGATTTTCGGGCTGAGCGCGCCGTCCTCCAGTGCCACTTCGGAATCGCCGCCGAGGCCAAAAGTGCGCATGGCGACGGCCTCGACCATGGTGCGGAAGCCGCCGACGGTCGCGCCTTCCGGATCGAGCCGCGGCCGGCCCTTGTCGAGCACGGCGACGTCGGTGGTGGTGCCGCCGATGTCGGAGACCACCGCATCGTCGAGTCCGGTCATGTGGCGGGCGCCGACAAGACTGGCGGCCGGGCCGGACAGGATCGTCTCGATCGGCCGCTGGCGGGCAAAGGCGGCCGAGACCAGCGCGCCGTCGCCGCGCACCACCATCAGGGGGGCGGCGATGTTGCGCGCGGCCAAAAAACCTTCGGTTGCCGCGACCAGCCGGTCGATCATCGAGATCAGCCTGGCGTTGAGCAAGGTCGTCAGTGCCCGGCGCGGGCCGCCGAGCTTGGCCGACAGCTCGTGGCTGGCGGTGACCGGCAGGCCGGTCCTGTCGCGGATCAGGTCGCGGGCGGCAAGCTCATGCGCCGGATTGCGCGTGGCGAAGTAGGCGCAGACGGCAAAGCCGGACACCGACTTTTCCAATTCCGGCAAAGCTGCCTCCAGCCCGGACAGATCGAGTTTTGCCGCGTTGCCATGGACATCGTGGCCCCCGGCGCCGAACACCACGGGATCGGTGCCGAGCGCCGCCTTCAGCCCGTCGCGGGCAAGGTCGCCTTCGGCAAAGCCGATCATCACCAACGCGACGCGGCCGCCTTGGCCCTCGACCAGCGCATTGGTGGCGAGCGTCGTTGACATCGACACCAGTTTTATCGCTGCAGGGTCGGTGCCGGCTTTTTGCAGCACCGCATCGACCGCGCCCGATATGCCGACCGCCAGGTCATGGCGCGTTGTCAGCGCCTTGGCCTTGGCCAGCACTTTTCCGCCGGGGCCGCCGGCCTCCGACCACAGCACCGCGTCGGTGTAGGTGCCGCCGGTGTCTATGCCGAGGAACAGGGGGGAGGGTTTGAGCTTGGCGGTCATTGGCGGGTCCGGAGAATTCGTCTCCGCCCCTTAGCGGATACCGGCCGATCGATAAAGCCGCGATGGCTGGGCCACGGGCGAACACGCTGCAGGCTCGCCCAATGCCGGCGGGACAGCACCCCCTCTGTCCTGCCGGACATCTCCCTCTCAAGGGGGGAGATTGGGTGTCACCCACGCTCTCGCAAATTTTCAACGCTGCAAACAGGGTGGCCGCCGGCGAAGCTGCCAATCTCCCCCCTTGAGGGGGAGATGTCCGGCAGGACAGAGGGGGGTGTGACGGATCGCAACCTTGGCAATTACCCGACAAACCCCACGCGCTTGTGGCTGCCATCGCAGAACGGCTTGTTGGCGGAGTGGCCGCAGCGGCAGAGGAAGGTGCGTTGTGTGCGGTCGACCGTGTGGCCGGTGCCGGTGACGATTTCGACATTGCCCTCCAGCTTGAGCGGGCCATTGGTGGTCGGCGTGACGGTCAGCGGGCCATCCCGCGCTTCCAGCGCCGGCGTATCCTTCAACGGCGGCTCGCCGGTGGCGGTGAAGCCTGCCTTGGCGTGGCTGCCGTCGCAGAACGGCTTGTTTTCCGAGGCGCCGCAGCGGCAGAGCGTGGCGCGGTAAAATGTTTCGCCGCCCAGCACGATCTCGGCATGCACGGCCAGCGGGCCGTTTTCCCTTATGCGCACAATGTTGACCACCGGCGGCTGTTCCTGCGGCCCGCCATCCTTGCGGACATAGGTGATGGCGCCGGACGGGCAGCCTTCGGCGAGCGCCACGATCTTCTCGACGCTGGCCGCCTCGGGGTGGATCCACTGGTCGGGCGCATTGGGCACGAAGACACGCGGATCGCCAAGCACGCAGTTGCGCGAATGGATGCAACGTTTTCCCGAAAAGCCGATCTCTATGTTTTCGCCTTCGACCACTGCCATGGGTGGGATCTCCTCTCGGACTACGCTATGGCGACGGCCAGGACGACGTCAAGGCAGCATTCTCCACCTCGTGAGGGCCGACCTCGGGCGCGGCGGGAAGGGACTTCGCATTTTTTGCTCGCAGCACTACATTTTGTTCTTGCTTTGTGCCGGCAGCTATGCTACTAATTAGACTATGGTGCCAATTGGCTCCAACGACCCGCCCCACCGAGGCGGGTTTTTTGTTTCAGCTTTGAATTCCGGCGTTGCCGGCCGACGCTGGTGGGACAGCGCTCCGCTGCTATGGCCTCTGTACGACCACCTGGCCCACAAGGGTGAGGCAATCGCATACAGGAGTCCCCCTCATCCGGCCGCTTCGCGGCCACCTTCTCCCCGAGGGGAGAAGAGGCTGGCGCCAGTGCAGGCGACTCCTCTCCCCTCGGGGAGAGGTCGGATTGCCCCGAATTCCCCTTCGCAATTCGGTTGGCAATCCGGGTGAGGGGGCGCTTGCCGATGTGCAATAGCCCTCGAACAAAAGGGAGACAGTTCACGGAACCAGATCGATTTCCTCGGTCTCGCCGCCACTGCAGGTGTAGCAGCAATCGTCGCATTTTTCCGCGTTGGCCGGGCCGACACCCCAATAGGTATTCTCGTCACCATCGACCCAGGCGCCGTAGCAGATCGATTCGCCGTCATTGCAGGACAGCGGGATCGACTTGGTCTCGCCGTCGTTGAGATAATAATCCTGATTGTTGCCCGGCCAGACGTGGTCGCGGTCCTGGCTGTACAGTTCGACGCGCATGGCGTTGGGATGGCTGTTCTTGATCTCGAACGTGACATCGCCGGCATGCGCGACGGGCGCAAACAATCCGACGATGAACAGCGCAGCGGCAACGCGGCGCGCGAAAGCGTAAGACAACATGATGATTCCCCCCGGAATGAAACGGCCTGCTCGGCCGCGCGGGGGAACATGGCATGGCGGGTTGAACGGTGGAAGAGGTGATTGCGGCATTTGCGTCGCAAGACGCGCGAGGCTGCCAAGGAAGAACCCTCTCCGGTTTGCTTCGCAAACCACCTCTCCCCACTTCGTGGGGCGAGGAAACCGCCAATCGCCGAAGCCTCACAAGACCTGGGTTCCTCGCCCCCACATGGTGGGGGAGAGGTGGCCGCGAAGCTGCCGGAGAGGGGCGGTCCGACGGGCTCAACGATCGGGCTTCAGCAGGGTCCATATCCAGCCGATGAATGTGAGCACCAGGAAGGGATATCCGGCAGCGGGCAGCGGCGCCGAGGTCGGCAGCAAAGGGGTGCCCCAGAGGATCAGGCCCACTGAGACGACGAACAGCACAGCCGCCACGACAGCGGTGAGCCGCATCCACAGGGCGAAGGTTTTCGGCGCGCTGACCATGACCAGCGCCGCCGCCCAGAGCGAGATACCGCCGACATAGGAGGGCACGCTGGCCTCAAGCCCCGCCGCATTGCCGGCGAGCAGCAGGCTCTCGCCGGCGAGAAAGGTCAGAAATCCGGCCGCCACGCAGTCATTGCCCAGCCGCTGATATTTCATCGTCAGCAGCGCGGTTGCTACCACCAGTGCGACGCCGTCGATCGTCCAGAGTGTTTCGCGAAGGGACGCGCTTTCGACGAAGGTGCCGACGAGGCCCATCGCGCCGCCGATGGCAAGGCCGATCGCGGCGATCGTGTCGGAGATAGCAGGGCTGGCGGGACGCATCGGGACCTCCCTTCCAAGCTCAAGGATACTTCAAGACGGGACCTTCTCCAATGGCGGCCCGCTGCCTAAAGCGAAGGGCATTGGCCGGCGCATATTTAATCGCATCGGGAGGCGGTTCGGTCAGCTCGAAATTGGGAACAGCCCGGCCACGGGGGAAATGGGCGTAACCCCGTTCAATCGCCCATCTTCAGCGCCTGGATAAACGCCTCCTGCGGGATATCCACCTTGCCGAACTGGCGCATCCGCTTCTTGCCCTCTTTCTGCTTGTCGAGCAGCTTGCGCTTGCGCGAGACGTCGCCGCCGTAGCATTTGGCGGTGACGTCCTTGCGCAGCGCCGAGATCGTTTCGCGGGCGATGACCTTGCCGCCGATCGCCGCCTGGATCGGGATTTTGAACAGATGGTGCGGGATCAGCTCCTTCAGCTTCTCGCACATCTGGCGGCCGCGCTTTTCCGCCGCCGTGCGGTGGACCAGCATCGACAGCGCGTCGACCGGCTCCTCATTGACCAGGATCGACATTTTCACCAGGTCGCCTTCCTTGTAGTCGGTCAAATGATAGTCGAAGGAGGCGTAGCCCTTGGAGATCGACTTCAGACGATCGTAGAAGTCGAAGACCACCTCGTTGAGCGGCAAATCGTATATCAGCATGGCGCGCTTGCCGACATAGGACAGGTCGGCCTGGATGCCGCGCCGGTCCTGGCATAGCTTCAGGATGCCGCCGAGATAGTCGTCGGGGGTGAGGATGGTGGCGCGGATCCATGGCTCCTCGATGGCGGAGATCTTGACCACGTCGGGCATGTCGGCCGGGTTGTGGAGTTCCTTGACCGTGCCGTCGTTCAACAGCAGGCGGTAGACGACGCTGGGCGCGGTGGCGATGAGGTCGAGGTTGAACTCGCGCTCCAGCCGCTCCTGGATGATTTCGAGATGCAAGAGGCCGAGGAAGCCGCAGCGATACCCGAAGCCGAGCGCGGCGCTGGTTTCCATTTCAAAGGAGAAGGACGCGTCGTTGAGGCGCAGTTTGCCGACGGCGGCGCGCAGGTCTTCGAAATCGGCGGCGTCGACGGGGAACAGGCCGCAGAACACCACCGGCTGCGCCGGCTTGAAGCCGGGCAGGGCTTGTGCCGTCGGGCGCTTGTCTTCGGTGATGGTGTCGCCGACGCGGGTATCGGCAACCTCCTTGATCGAGCCGGTGAAGAAACCGAACTCGCCGGGGCCGAGCTCGTCGACATTGATGCGGGCGGGCGTGAAGACGCCGGTGCGCTCGACCAGGTATCTGGCGCCGGTGCCCATCATGCGGATGGTCTGGCCCTTCTTCAGCACGCCGTCGATGATGCGGACCAGCACGATGACGCCGAGATAGGCGTCGTACCAGGAGTCGACCAGCATCGCCTTCAATGGAGCCGTGATGTCGCCCTCGCGCGGCGGCGGCAGATCGTTGACGATCGCCTCGAGCACATCGGGAATGCCTAGCCCGGTCTTGGCCGAGATCAGCACGGCGTTGGAGGCGTCGATACCGATCACCTCCTCGACCTGCTCGCGGATGCGCTCGGGCTCGGCGGCGGGCAGGTCGACCTTGTTCAGCACCACGACGATCTCGTGGTTGTTGTCGATGGCCTGGTAGACATTGGCCAGCGTCTGCGCCTCGACCCCTTGCGAGGCATCGACGACCAGCAGCGAGCCCTCGCAGGCGGCAAGCGAGCGCGACACTTCATAAGCGAAGTCGACATGACCGGGCGTGTCGATCAGGTTGAGGATATAATCCTCGCCATTGTTGGCGCGGTATTTCAGCCGCACCGTCTGCGCCTTGATGGTGATGCCGCGCTCGCGCTCGATGTCCATCGAGTCCAGCACCTGCTCCTTCATGTCGCGCAGCTCCAGCCCGCCGGTCGACTGGATCAGCCGGTCGGCAAGCGTGGATTTGCCGTGGTCGATATGGGCAACGATGGAGAAATTGCGGATGTTTTTGATCGGCGTGGTCATGCGGCGCGCTTTAGCAGGGGCACGCTGCATGGGCAAGCGGCGGGGCGCGGGAGCGGCGGCGGGGGCCAAAGTCGTTAAACTTTGATCCATGAGATTAGAGCATAGTTTGCGCCCGGCGTGATAGCCCACCGGTCTATCGCCGTTTCGGGGGATCGGAATGCCGCTGTCCGCACGCAAATTTCTCAACTCGGTGAGCGGCTCGTTCGCGCCAATGCTCGCCATCTTGCTTATGCCGATGGTTGCCGCATTGGGTTTTTCCATCGACTATACCTCGGCGGTTTCAACCAGGGCCTCGATGCAGAACGCGCTCGATGCCGCGTCGCTGTCGATCACGACGCTGGAGACGACCACGACGTTGGCGGACCGCCAGGTGAAGCTGCAGGAGTCATACCTGGCCAATGGCGGGCAAGGCACGGCCAAGCTCGACAGCTTCGTCGTCGCCACCGACGGCACTGCCAGCATCAAGGCTTCGGCTGGCTTCGCCATGCCGACGAGTTTCATGCAGATCGCCAAGATCAACACGGTGCAGGTCGGCGTCGCGTCGGCCGTAACAAAGCGGCCGGCATTGGTGGAGGCCACGTTCAAGGTCGACAATATCTCGGGCTATTGGAACAAGACGATGACGCTCTATGGCACCAAATTCGCTGAGACGACTGCCAACAAGCTGATGAAGATCGACTACACATACAACGGTTATGGCGATCCTAAGGGCTACGGCACGGCCAGCGTGTATACGGTCAACGGAACGACGACCACGCTCGTCCAGCAGCAAGTATGCGCGACCACCACAGTGCTCAGCTTCTACGGCTTACCCAGAACCACGATCACTCAGACCGACTCATACGGCAGGAAATACGCAACCACCTGCGTCAGCACGATGTATCCCGCGACGAGTGCCGGTGCGGTGATCGACGTCAGCCAGATGGACCAGCTGTACCTGCGGATGGATGTGCCGTCCGGCAATCCATCCGTGCTCAAATCGAACGATCCGGCGACATCGAACCGGCTTTACGCCGACGGCGTCGAAATTGCGAACGGAGAAACCGTCGATATCTTCACGCTTGTGCCATGCGGCCAGAGCAGCAAACAGGCTTGGGAAGATGGCGGCAATCCCGTACCGGCAGCCATTTCGAATGCCGACTTCTTCTACACGGTGACCGGCAAGTGCGCCTTCAACAAGCGGCCTTCGGAAACTGTGCTTACACAATAGCCGGGCCGCGTGCCGATCTCCCCCCGTGTGGGGGAGATGGCCGGCAGGCCAGAGGGGGGCGCTGTCCCGCGGCTCTCGTAATTTGCAAATCTGGCAATCTCCAATCCGCTTGGCCCATCCTAGCATCGAGTTGGCGTCGCTCGGCGTCCAAGAGTTGCACCTAAGCTGATGCTCTATGGCGCCCCCCTCTGTCCTGCCCTCTTTGCCACCACTTGACATCTCCCCCACAAGGGGGAGATCGGATGTCGCCTCGGCTCTCGCCAATCCCTAAGACGAAAAAACTTGGACTTCTCCTCAATCACGAAGCGGTGATGCTGTAACGAACCGTGCGTCGGCGGCGAAGTTTGGACATGGAACCGCACATGAGGACAGCGATGACCGGATCGAAACGCAGCACGGCCCTTGTCGGGCTTTCCCTGGCACTGTTTTCGGCAATCGGGTTTTCGGCAACCAGCGCGGCTGCCGGCCAGACGCTGACCGTCGTCGAGCTGTTCACCAGCCAGGGCTGCTCGTCCTGCCCGCCGGCCAACGCCAATCTGATCAAGGTCAAGGACCGGCCCGGCGTGCTGGCGCTGTCCTTCAACGTCACCTACTGGGATTATCTCGGTTGGAAGGACACATTCGGCAAAGAAGAATTCACGCAGCGCCAGGTCCGCTATGAACCGGCGCTCGGCCGTTCCGGCCCGTTCACGCCGCAAGTGGTGGTCAACGGCAAGGCCGATGCGGTCGGCGCCAGGCCGGGCGAGATCGAGCAGCTGATTTCGAGCGGCGGCCACGCCGATGGACCTTCGCTGTCGCTCGCCGGTGGAAAGGTCAGCATCGGCGCCGGTCCGGTGCCCGGCGGCAAGGCCGATGTCTGGCTGGTGCGTTACGGCAAGGGCGTCATCGAGGTGCCGGTGGCGCGCGGCGAAAACACCGGCCGCACGCTGCCGCACGCCAATGTCGTGCATTCGCTGACCAGGCTGGGCAGTTGGACCGGCGACGCCACCGCGCTGCCGCTGCCGGCGACGACGGGCGGCCTCAGCACCGCGGTGCTGGTCCAGGTGCCGGGCGGCGGGCCGATCCTCGGTGCCGCTGCGAATTAGAACCCGTTCCGAAATTTGCGCAATGCCGCAGCGGCGCCGCCGCATGCGATCAACCCTGCCATAACCCAAGGAGACCACCATGACCAATCACCTGACCCTGGCGGCACTCGCCCTCGCACTTTGCTCGACGGCGCTGTTCGCCGGAGGCGCGGCGCGGGCCGAAGATGCGATGAAGCCGGCGAACGCCATGGCGACAAACGCCATGAAGCCGGCAACCGATGCCATGAAGCCGGCCGGCGCCATGGCGCCTGATGCAATGGCCACAACTGCGATGAAGGCGGGCGATCCGATGAGGGCCGACTGCATGGACAAGGCCGCCGCCGAGACGGACGCCATGAAGAAGGCAGAGGCGACCAAGGCCTGCGATGCCATGGCTCCGGCCAAATAGGCGATGCGCACAGCAATGTGAGAGCCCGGCGGATCTATCCGTCGTATAATCCACACCAGCATCATGGGAGATCAGACATGACCGGAGCCCTGAAACGATCGTCGATTTTCGCAAAAACAGCACTTGCCGCGCTCATTCTCACGGCCGCCGCTGCCGTGTTCTGGCAGACGCCGGCAGTCTCGGCCGAAGACGCGGTGGTGATCCCGCCGCCGGCAATGGACGAGAAGGCCACCGCCGGGACCGAAAAGGCGGTCTTCGCCGGCGGCTGCTTCTGGGGCGTCCAAGGCGTGTTCCAGCACGTCAACGGCGTAACCAGCGCGGTCTCCGGCTATGCCGGCGGCGACAAGGACACGGCCGTCTATGAAATGGTCGGTACCAGCCGGACGGGCCACGCCGAATCCGTCGAGATCACCTATCAGCCGTCCAAAGTCACCTATGGCCAGCTGCTGCAAGTGTATTTCTCGGTCGCGCACAATCCGACGCAACTGAACTACCAGGGGCCGGACAGCGGCACCCAGTACCGCTCGACGATTTTTGCCGAAAACGACACGCAGAAAAAGATCGCCGAAAGCTACATCGCCCAGCTCGACAGGGCCAAGGTGTTTGCAAAGCCGATCGTGACGACGCTGGAGACCGGCAAGACCTTCTATCCGGCCGAGGACTATCACCAGGACTTCCTGACGCTCAACCCGACCTATCCCTATATCGTCTACAATGATCTGCCCAAGGTCGAGAATCTGAAGCGGCTGTTCCCCAATCTCTACAGCGAAAAGCCGGTGCTGGTGCTGGCCGCCAACAAGAGCTGATTTTTTGCGCCGGCGGGCGCGACGGAGAATAAGCGTCGGCGATCCTTCGCACCCCCCTCTGTCCTGCCGGACATCTCCCCCGCAAGGGGGAGATCGGCTATCACCTCGACCTTCGCCAAATCTCCAACGTTCAGGACGAGCGGAGCGCTGAAACTGCTAATCTCCCCCCTTGCGGGGGAGATGGCCGGCAGGCCAGAGGGGGGTGCTGTCCCGCCAACGTCTCGAAACTACCTCCCCTTTTTCCAGGGCAGGCTCCAACGCACTTTCTCCAGTGTCGCCTTTGCCTCGGCCGAGTCCGGGTCGGGCTCTGTCTCACGATAATGCGCCGAGCCCCGAGGCGGGTAGGCAAGCGTGTTGTTGAGGGCAAATTTGTCGATCTGGCTGAACTCGGGGAAAGGCAGGTTTTCCGCCTCGCGCCAATCGCTGACCCTTTTCTCCGCGGCGATGCGTTTTTCGTCGTCGACCGCAAGATCGGTGGCTCTGTATTCCAGTGACGAAGGGAAGGCGAACTGCGCGCCGGCATCATCCATGATGTTGATCATGGACAACAGGATGTCCTCGCGGATGGCTTGGAATTCGGCCACGTCGGCGGTTTTGACGTAGGTGAACACGTCGATGTCGAGCGAATAGGCGCCGAAGCCGGCAAAGCGCACGCGGCATGGCTCGTCGATGACGCGCGGATGGGCGATCAGCAGCTTGCGCAGCTCGGCCAGGACGTAACGCAGCTGATCGGGCGTCGTCTCGTAGCGCAGCTGCAGCGTCGTCGCGAACCGGGTGCGGTCGCGATGCGCGTAGTTCTCGATCTGCATGCCGGCGAAATCCGAGTTCGGCACCGAGATGATGGTGCGGTCGAGCGACCGGATGCGCGTCGAGCGCATGCCGATATGCTCGATCGTGCCGGACTGCTCGCCGAACTTGCAGAAGTCGCCGACACTGACCGGCCGGTCGGCATAGAGCGTCAGGCCGGAGAGGAAGTTTTGCAGCGTCGGCTGCGCCGCCAGCGCCACCGCCAGACCACCGATGCCGAGACCGGCAATGACGCCTTCGTAAGGGATGGCGAGCACTTCGGCCAACAGCAGGAAGGCGACGACCAGCACGGCGACGCGCGCGACGCCGGTGGACAGCGAAATTAGCGTGTCGTGATAGCCGGGCACCTGCCACAGTCCGCGATAGTGTTCGGCGACCTTGCCGATCAGGTGCCAGACCACCGGCACGGCACCGATCACGATCAGGCTCCAGGCGATTGCCTTGACCGGGGCGGCGACCACTTGCGGCAGACCGAGCGGGCGCAGCGTCAACAGCAGGAAGAACCCAAGCACGATCGAACGCACCGCCCATTCGACGATGCGGAAGAAGGCCGAGCTGTCCGTCCTTCGCACAATCAAGGAAATCAGCGCATTGGCGATGAAGCCGAAAACGATGCCGGCCACTGCGGCAAGGCCGAGCATCCACCACTGCCAGTGCTCCATCGGTCCGGCGCGGGTGAGCAGGCCGGGGCTGATCTCGCGGGCGAGGCCACGGGCGATGAAGAACGGGTCGGTGCTGGCGAAGGCAGCGAACTCCGGCGCCACCGGCACGTCTTCCACGTCGGCGTAGAGCGCGCGGATGTGGGCGAGCGTCTCGGGCGTGAACTGCCAGATCTTGCCCTTCTCGGTCTCGACCGGGCCGATGACGATGTTGCCGGCGGGATGCTCGAAATAGATGAAGGGGGTGTTGCTCTTCGGGTCGTCGGGGATCTCCTGCCAGTAGACATAGCCGATGCGGTCGATGACCTTTTTGAGATAGCGCTCGAGCAGGAACGCCTCGTCGCCGCGCACCGCCTGACTGTAGTTGCGCAGGTCGAGCGCCGCCTGTGCCGGATCGCCGGCCTCGGTGAGGCCGCTCAACAGTACCTTGAACGTATCGCGTGGCGAGGCGAGCCTGCTCGGATCGTCCACCATGTCGACGGCTTCGCCACGCGCTTCCTGGAATTCGGCGAGCTTGGCCTGAAGCTGGCCAAGTGGCGGCCCGACGATAGACCACTCGCCATTCTTGCGGCGAAAGGTGAGATCGAAGGAAACCCTGGTGCCATATTGCGGGAGCGTCGCCGTCACCTCGTCGCCGGCAATCGTATCATGCGGCAGGCTCCACAGGCGGAACGTCGCGTTGTCGATGACGGTGAACAGGAGCTTGGTGTAATCGGGCATGTTGAGGCCGCCGCGGTCGGCCTCGGTGACGTCGACGAGGCCCGCTGCCAGACCGGCAAGACCCATGCCGCCGCCGGTCGCGCGCGGCACGTTGTCGGCGCCGCTCTCGTTCATCGTCTGCAGGAACGAGCGCATGGTGCTCATCGGGCTCGACTGGTCGACACGGACGTCCTCGACGGCGCTGACGCGCACGCCTGTCCACCATTCGGCGGTGGCGGCATCGAAACGGCCCATGAAGCTTTCGCCGTCAGGCGACTGGACGAAGGTGAAGGCGCCCTGGCGGTCGCCTTCGAACCAGTGGCCGACAAGCTTGTCGCCTTCGGCCTTCGCCTCGATACGGCCGCTGTAAAGCGGGTAGACGCCCTTTACGTCGGCGCCGGTCTGCTCGAACTTGATCTGGGCGCCGCCGCCGCGCCATTTCGTGTCCCACACGCCGGTCCAGCTGGCCGCGTCCTGCGCATGCGCCTGCGGCATGGCCGGCAGCAGGCCTGCAAGCGCGAGTGCGCCGACCAGCGCGACCGTCCGGATCAGCATCAGCAACAGCCGATCCTGTCTCGCCGCAAAAAAGGGGGTCATTCTGTTGCCCTTCTTCTGCCGGCGATTCTGCTGGGCCGGCCAGAGAAGGTTATTCCGCTTGAAGATGAATATTCTGTTTCGGCCGGCGCCGGCGAAGCCGGTCAGTCATAGGTCAGATCCGTCGCCTTGCCGCCGAACACGCGGTAGGCAAAGAACGAATAGAAGATGATGATCGGCAGCACGACGACTGTCCCGACCAGGATGACGGCCAGGCTTTCGGGTGCCGAAGCAGCCTGCCAGATGGTCAGCCGGTCGGGCACGACGAAGGGGTAGAACGACCAGGCGAGCCCGGCAAAGCCAAGCGTGAAGATCGCGGCCAATGTCAGGAACGGGAGCAGCGCGTGGCGATCGTCGGGCTTCGGCAGATGAAAGGTCTGGCGCCACAGCCACAGGAACAGCACTGCCGACAGGATCGGCAACGGCGACAAATAGAGCATGGCCGGCCAGACGAACCATTTGTCGAAGATGCGCGCGCTGGCAAAGGGCGTGGCCAGTGATACTGCAACCATGCCGAGCGCGGTCAGCACCAGTGCCGTGCGCAGCCACAGCACCGCTTTCTTCTGCAAGTCGCCTTCCGTCTTGTAGATGACCCAGGCCGCGCCCATCGCCGCGTAGGCGGCGGCAAGGCAGAGCGCCACCAGCGCCCCGAAAGCCATGCCGCCAGGGCCGACGTCGAGGCCGAGCACATAGACGCCGAGCATATAGCCCTGCGCCAGCGACGCGATGACCGAACCGAGGAAGAAGATGCGGTTCCAGCGGTGCTTCCTGCCGGCCGGCACTTTGGCGCGGAAATCGAAGGCGACGCCGCGCAGGATCAAGCCGACCAGCAGCACGAAAACCGGAATGTAGAGCGCGGTCAGGATGGTGCCGTGCGCCAATGGGAAGGCGACCAGCAGCAGGCCGACCGCCAGCACCAGCCAGGTCTCGTTGGCGTCCCAGAACGGGCCGATGGCGGCGATCATCGTATCCTGTTCGGTGTCTTCGGCTGCGGCGAACAGGATGCCGATGCCGAGATCGAAGCCGTCGAGGATGACGTAGATCAGGATGGCTAGGCCCATCAGGCCGGCGAAGATCAGAGGCAACAGGGTCGGCCAGTCGAAGCTCATGATGTTTCTCCCGGTTGCGCAACCGGCTGCGACAGCGGCCTGTTCATGACGCCCGGCAGCGGCGAGGTGTCACCATCCTTCGCCGCCTTCAATGCCAGATGCACCAACACGCCGAGATAGGCGATCAGCAGCAGCACGTAGAGGATGAGATAGACCGCGAGCGACAGCGCGACATGGCTGCCGGCGACCGGGCCGACAGCATCGGCGGTACGCAGCACGCCGGTGACCAGCCAGGGCTGGCGGCCGATCTCGGTGGTGTACCAGCCGGCCAGCGTCGCCAGCCAGCCGGACAGCGCCATCGGCACCATGACCAGCGCCAGCGGCTTAGGCAGGCTGTGGCAGCGCTTGAGGAAGAAGGCCGCCGACCAGGAGACGGCGAGCATCAACAGGCCGGTGCCGACCATGATGCGAAAGCCCCAGAACACCGGAAACACCGGAGGATGGTTGCCGGCATAATCGTTCAGCCCCGGTACGATGCCGCCGGCGCTGTGCCTGAGGATGAGGCTGGCGCCGTCGGGAATGGTGAGCTCGAACCTGTTCTCCTTGGCCGCTTCGTCGGGAAGCGCAAACAGCACCAGCGGCACGTTGGGACCGGTGTTCCAGTTGGCCTCCATGGCGGCGATCTTCTGCGGCTGATGTTCAAGCGTGTTGAGGCCGTGCTGGTCGCCGGCAAAGATCTGGATCGGGATCAGGATCGCGGCGGCGAAGACACCGGTGCGCAGCGCCTTCCACATCGATTCCGAGCGATCGCCGTAGAGATAGCGCAGCGCCGACAGGCCAGCGATCAGGAACGAGACGGTCAGCCCCGAAGCAAGCAGCATATGAACGAGCCGGTAGGGCATGGACGGATTGAAGACAACGGCCCACCAGTCGGTGGCGTGCGCAACACCATCGCGAATTTCGAAGCCGGCCGGCGTCTGCATCCACGAATTGAGGGCGATGATCCAGAAGGCGGACAGAGTGGTGCCGCCGGCTACCAGCACCGTCGCCAGCGTGTGGACGCGGTTTGAGACGCGGCGGAAGCCGAACAGCATGATGCCGAGGAACGCCGCCTCGAGGAAAAAGGCCGTCAGGATCTCGTAAGCCAGCAGCGGGCCGGCGATGTTGCCGACCGTCTCCATATAGCCCGGCCAGTTGGTGCCGAACTGAAAACTCATGGTGACGCCGGAAACCACGCCCATGGCGAAGGACAGCGCGAATACCTTAACCCAGGTGAAATAAGCGCGCATCCAGGCGGAGTCGCCTGTCGCGTTGTAGCGGAGCTTGAAGAACAGCAGCACCCAGCCGAGCGCGATGGTGATCGCCGGGAACAGGATGTGGAACGAGATGTTCGCGCCGAACTGTATGCGCGACAGGATGAGCGGGTCCATGGCGGCTCCAGCTGCTGCTTGTTTGTACAAGGATAGGCTTCATGCGCCGGGCGGTCAAAGCGGCGTCCCGCCGCGAGGCGGAACGCCGCAGTGCCGGTTAATCTGCTTTTGCGTGGAATTTTGCTGGACGACCAGGCGGGTGTTGCCTATTCCGGCGAACCTCGATGTCCAGAACTGTCAGGAGCGCCATTGACATCCGGATTTGCGCACCGACATTCAGCGGATTAAATCAACAACTCTGTTTCAAGCAGCCGTTTTCAGCCATGCAGCCGATCATCTCGATTTCCGGGGTCACGAAGACCTACGCCACCGGCTTCAAGGCGTTGAAGGAGATCAATCTCGATATCGTGCGCGGCGAGATATTTGCGCTGCTGGGGCCGAACGGCGCCGGCAAGACGACGCTGATCTCGATCGTCTGCGGCATCGTCAACCGCTCGTCGGGCACCGTCACGGTCGACGGCCATGACATCAACCGCGACTACCGCGCTGCGCGCGGCCTGATCGGGCTGGTGCCGCAGGAACTGACCATCGATGCCTTCGAGAGCGTGTGGGCGACGGTCAATTACAGCCGCGGCCTGTTCGGCAAGCCGGCGGACAAGGCGTTCGTCGAAAAAGTGCTGCGCGACCTGTCGCTCTGGGACAAGAAGGACGCCAAAGCGATCACGCTGTCCGGCGGCATGAAACGCCGGCTGATGATCGCCAAGGCGTTGTCGCACGAGCCGCGAATCCTGTTCCTCGACGAACCGACCGCCGGCGTCGATGTCGAGCTGCGCCAGGACATGTGGGCGATGGTGCGCCGGCTGCGCGAAGACGGCGTCACCATCATCCTGACCACGCACTACATCGAAGAAGCCGAGGCGATGGCCGATCGCGTCGGCGTCATCAACCGCGGCGAGATCGTGCTGGTCGAGGACAAGGCCGAGCTGATGCGCAAGCTTGGCCGCAAACGGCTTGTGCTGGAACTGCGCAGCCCGTTGGCCACCGTTCCCGATGCTTTTTCGCACTACGCGCTGGAGCTTTCGCCCGATGGCGGGCAGCTGACCTATACCTATGACAACCAGAGCGAACGGCCGGGCGTCGCCTCGCTGATCCGCGAGCTCGAGGCGGCCGGCATCCAGTTCCGCGACATCGATACGGAAAACAGCTCGCTCGAGGAGATCTTCGTCAATCTGGTGAGGAAACAGGCATGAACCCGCGCGCGGCCATGAACCTTCATGCGGTATGGGCGATTTATCGGGTGGAGATGGCGCGCGCCCTTCGCACTGTGCTGCAGAGCATCGTTTCGCCGGTCATTTCGACGTCGCTCTATTTCGTCGTCTTCGGCTCGGCCATCGGCTCGCGCATCACCGAGATCGACGGCATCAGCTACGGCGCCTTCATCGTGCCGGGGCTGATCATGCTGTCGCTGCTGACGCAGTCGATCTCCAACGCCTCCTTCGCCATCTACTTTCCGAAATTCGTCGGCTCGATCTACGAATTGCTGTCGGCGCCGGTGTCCTATCTGGAGATCGTCATCGCCTATGTCGGAGGTGCGGCGACAAAGTCGATCGTGCTTGGCCTGATCATTTTGGCGACGGCCTCGCTGTTCGTGCCGCTGACGATCGAGCATCCGTTCTGGATGCTCGCTTTCCTGGTGCTGACGGCCGTGACCTTCAGCCTGTTCGGCTTCATCATCGGCATCTGGGCAAGAAGCTTCGAGCAGCTGCAGCTGGTGCCGCTGCTGATCATCACACCGCTGACCTTCCTCGGCGGCAGCTTCTATTCGATCAACATGCTGCCCGGCATCTGGCGCACGGTGACGCTGTTCAACCCGGTGGTCTACCTGGTTAGCGGCTTCCGCTGGAGCTTCTACGGCAAATCCGACGTTTCGGTCGGCGTCAGCCTCGGCATGACGGTGGTCTTCCTGCTTGTCTGCATAGCGATCGTCGCCTGGATCTTCAGAACCGGCTACCGGCTGCGCAACTGATCGATTGGCCTTGCCAGGCAAAGCAGCCTTATCGATCAACGGAAACAGCACTGAGTGCAGCCCCTGCGACGATAGCCCCTTGACCTTCATGTTTGGTTATATATCATGTTATGATTTATCGCGAGGCGGATTAGCCTATGGAAGACGTCGTACGATCGCTTGGCTTCCTGTGCCTGGGCAGCAGGATGAAGCGTATAGGCGAGCAACTGCAAGCGGAGGCGCAGCGCCTTCTCGACCGGCTGGATGTTCCGGTTCAGGCGAGCCAGTACCCACTGCTGGCCGCGCTCGACAGGCTCGGCCCCCTGCCTGTCGGGGAACTGGCGCAATCCCTTGGCATCGCGCAGCCAGGCGTAACGCGAAGCGTCTCGCTTCTCGCCGAGTTGGGATTGCTCGAGGTCAGTCCGTCGATCGATGACCAGCGGCGCAGGATCGTCTCCCTCACCAGGGACGGCCGGCGGCTGGTCGATGTCGCAAAGCGCGAGGTCTGGTCGCGCATCGAGAACGCCGTCGCGGATCTGTGCGCGGATCTTTCGGGGCCGCTTCTCGATCAGTTGGCCGCCATCGAGGACGGCCTCGCCGCGGCTCCTCTCGACCGTCGTGCACCAAAACCGAGAGATGCCGTGCAATGAAACACCTGCTTGACCGCCCGATCTGGAGCGCGCTTCAGACGCGACATCAGGCCTTCGCGCAAGGTGGAAACCTCGCCAGGCGATATCGGCCGTTGATTGTTCCTTTCGCCGCCACTGGCGCGGACGACGCGGAAAGCCTGCGGGCGCTTGAAAAGCTTGTCTCCCCAGGCGAGAGTGTGATCCTGCTTCAAGCGGACGCCATTGCTCTGCCCACGGGGCTTTCCGCGACGTCGACCGCAGCCGGGGTTCAGATGATTGCCGAGCAGCCGTTGCAGATCGTCTCCGACCAGCGCGTGCAACGTCTGACGCGAGACGACGCCGCTGAGATGCTGGCTCTGGCGTTGGTCACCAAGCCTGGCCCATTCACGCTCGAAGCCTTGAGCCTGGGCGATTTTTGGGGTGTGAAAATCGAGGGCAGACTTGCGGCGATGGCCGGCGAGCGCATGAAGCAACCTGGCTATACCGAACTCAGCGGGGTGTGCTCACATCCGGAATTTCGCGGCGGTGGCCTGGGCAAGCTGTTGTCAATATTCGTGGCAAACCGGATAGTGGCACGCGGCGAAGTTCCCTATCTCCACGCCTATGCCAGCAACGCCACGGCCATTAGATTGTACGAGTCCATTGGCTTCAGGTTGCGAAATACAATGAATGTGGCCGTGGTTCAGCGCACCGAATGATAGTCGGCGCATGATGCGTAGCATGGATGCATCCCGTATCGGAAAGGAAGGATTTCGTATCGCCGAAATCCTTCCTTGAGACTGCAAGACCTTGCTGCGTGTCAGACCGCGATCTTGCCACCACCTTGCCTGGTGATGGCAACGACCGCCGGCCGCACCGGCATGTCCGGCTTGAAGTCGGGCCAGCGGGTCGACAAATCCTCATAGTAGGACGGACGGCCGAAAGCCTCCCAGTCCTCGCCACCGTCGCCTGGATGCTGGACGGCAACGAAAGCGGTCTGGTCGTCCGGCGCAAACAGGGGACCACACATTTCGGCGCCGATCGGCACGCGGAAGAACAGTTTTGAGGTCGCCCGCGCCGGCCCTTCCGTATCGACCGCCCACAGACCGTCGGTGCGGCCAGTGGCCTTCGGACCCTGACCGTCGGTGGCGACCCAGAGGCGGCCGGTCGAATCAACCGCGCAATTGTCCGGCATGCCGAACCAGCCATTGGCCGTGGTTGCGGTCGAGAAGGTGGCGCCGACTGCCGCAACCGAGGGATCACCGCATTTCAAGAGCACCTCCCACTTGCCCTTGGTGGCGGCAAAATCGCCACCGTCCTCGACGATCTCGATGATGTGGCCAAAGGCATTTTCGGCACGCGGGTTGGCGGCGTCGACCTGATCGGCCTTGCGCTTCGAATTGTTGGTCAGCATGACATAGACCTTGCCGTTGGCGGCATTGGGCTGGATGTCTTCAGGGCGGTCCATCTTGGTGGCGCCGAGCAGGTCGGCGGCGCGGCGCGTCTCGATCAGCACGTCGGCCTGGCTGGCAAAGCCGTTCTCCGCCGTCAGCGGCCCTTGGCCGAAGACGATCGGCAGCCATTCGACCGAACCGTCGTCGGCAAACTTGGCGACATGCAAGGTGCCGTCGTCGAGCAAATCCATATTGGCGGCGCGGTCGTCCGGATTGAACTTGCCTGTGGTGACGAACTTATAGACATAGTCGAAGCGCTCGTCGTCGCCGAGGTAGAAGACGACACGGCCATCCTTGGCGACGATCGATTCGGCGCCCTCATGCTTGAAGCGGCCCATTGCGGTGCGCTTCTTCGGCACCGAAGTCGGATCCTGGACGTCGACCTCGACGATCCAGCCAAAGCGGTTCGGCTCGTTCGGCTCTTTGCCGATGTCGAAACGGTCGTAATGCGCTGCCCATTCATAAGCACCTTCGGGAATGCCGAGCCGCTTGTAATTGGCCGCTTCCTTGTGGCCTTGCGGCAGCTCGCCCGAGAAATAGCCGTGGATGTTCTCCTCGGCCATGACATAGGTGCCCCACGGCGTGACGCCGCCGGCACAATTGTTGACGGTGCCGACAACTTTCGTGCCGGTCGGGTCGGCGCTGGTCTTGACGCGGTCGTGGCCGGCGACGGGGCCGGACAGCGCGATCTCGGTGTTGGAGGTGATGCGGCGGTTGAGCTTGCCGTCGCGAACGACCTGCCATTTGCCGGCTTCCTTGCGGATCTCGACAATGGTGCCGCCATGCGCGGCCATCTCGACGTCGACTTGTTCCTTGCTGAGAGGCGCCTGCTTGGCTTTGCCATCGACGATGGTGACGAGGCCCGGAAACATCAGGTGCGGATTGGTGTATTCGTGGTTGACCACCAGCAGGCCGTGCTCGGCCGAGCCGTCGATCGGGATATAACCGACATAGTCATTGTTGTAGCCGAATTGTCTGGCCTGGGCTTCCGCCGACTGTTTTGTCGGATCGAATTCCGGCGAATCGGCGAACAGCGGATCGCCCCAGCGCAGCAGCACGTCGGCGTCATAACCGGGTGCAACGTGATGCTTGTCGTCGATGCCGGCCTCGAGCTCGTCGAAAGCGAAGGCGGAGCCTTCGGCGGCGCGGGCGTTGTCGGCGGTGATCAGCGCCAGCGGGCTGACGGTAGCGGCTATGGCCGAGACGGCAAGCGAGCCCTTGAGGAAGCCGCGGCGCGAGAACCGCGCGGCGATGATCTCACCCATGGTGCGGTTGTCGCTGGGATTGGCTCCTGGCCCATCGTTTTCCTCGAGCAGGCTGGTGCGGAAATGGGCGTCAGGGGTGCGATGTTCGGTCATAGGGGCCTGCCTCTGGCTGGATAGATTGCTGGAGCGTGTTGCCTGGCCAATCCGGTATCGCCGGCAGGTCACAGTTTGATGACATGCCGGCTAATTGCCATCTGCGATTTCGTGCCCAACATCAGCCCCGCTTGACCGCGACCGGCGCTTCGGAAACAAGAGCTGCGGCAGGCGCGCAAGGACCGCATCGGGAGGAGCAAAAAGTGAGTTTCTGGGGACTTGGGCAGCTCTGCATTTCGACAGTGATCTTCCTGCTTGCGGCGACGGCGGCGAAGCAATGGGGACTGGCGCCGAGCTTTGGCAAGATCGTGCTGACGTTGGCGCTCTATTCGCTCGGCAATCTGATCATGCTGAGGCTGATCCGTGAATTCGGCATGTCGGTGTCGTTCAGCCTGTCAGCGGTGATCCAGCTGGTGTCGGTGAATGTGGTGGCGCTGGTCTTCTTCGGCGAGCGCGTCAATGCCTTGCAGGCGACCGGCATCGTGCTTGCCATCGCAGCTGTGGCGCTGATCACGCTCGGACCCTATCTGCAAAGGCTGTAACTGCGATCGGGCCGATGAAGAAGACCGCAAGCAGACTGCGCAACTGGCTGGAGTTTCCGGTTCTGCTGGCCGGGCTGATCATTGCCGGCGGGCTGTGGGGGTTCGAGGAGCTAATGGAGATGGCGCGGGCCACTACGCCGCATGCCTTCGATACCGAAATCCTGCTTGCCTTCCGCAAGGCCGGCCAACCCGACAATCCGATCGGACCGGCGTGGCTGGAAGGAGCGATGCGCGACATCACCAGCCTCGGCAGCGCCAGCGTGTTGATGCTGATCACGGCAGCAATGATCGTCTATCTGCTCCTCATCCGCAGGCCAGGCGCGGCGCTTCTCATGTTCATCGCGGTAGCGGGCGGCCAGGTCCTGTCAAGCGTGCTCAAGTTCGATATAGATCGGCCGCGCCCCGATCTGGTCTCGCATCTCGCCGACGTGGCATCACTTTCGTTTCCGAGCGGCCACGCCATGCTGTCGGCGGTGACATATTTGACGCTGGGCAGCATGGCGGCGCGGTTTTTGCCCGGGCGGACAACGAAGATCTATGTGCTCGGTCTGGCGGTGCTGACGACGGTGGTGGTCGGCATCAGCCGCATCTATCTCGGCGTCCACTGGCCCTCCGACGTATTGGCCGGCTGGTGCGCCGGCTTTGCCTGGGCGATGCTGTGCTGGCTTGCGGCCCGGTTCCTGCAGCGATGGCTCGGGCGGGCCGGCGGCACCTGACTCATGTCAGTCGATTTGCGGTCAAATCAGCCTGTTGATCAGGCCATGACCGCAGCCTGCCAGCAGGAAAACCATCGACAGCAAGGCTGTCGAGGTCGCCAACGCATTGAATATCTTCACCTGCTCATCCTTTTTGAGTCGTTGCCTGTGAAATCGGGATCGCAATGGATGTCCCGCCAAACGATGCCGAAATTGTAGCATGCTAGCGCATCGGCTGGCAAAGAGTGCTGCATGTTTCACATATGCAAGATGATGCTTGAACCATCATAATGAAGGTATTACACGTGATATCGCAGACTCAGACGGGGGTTATGGCCGATGATCACTGCCGCGCAGATGCGTGCCGCGAGGGCGCTGGCCGGCATCGATCAGAAGACGCTCGCCGAGCGCGCCGGGGTTTCGCTTCCAACCATTCAGCGCATGGAAGCGAGCGACGGCGTGGTCCGGGGCGTGGTCGATACGCTGATGAAGGTCATCCAGGCCCTTGAAGAGGCCGGGGTCGAGCTGATCGGCGACAACCAGGCGAGCGAGCGTGGCGGCAGGGGCGTTCGCCTCAAGCCTGTCACGCCGCAGAACCCGCAAGGCTGACGGTACTGCCGCATCGCCGAAAATCGAAATCGATTTTCGGATAGTCCAATGCGCGGTTCAAAAGTGTTGGAGCGTACCTGTGCGTCGATTTGGACGCACGCCGCTCCAAGTCGCGACGGCGACCGCCGACAGTCCTGCCGACGATCCCGCCGCCTCCTT
Source organism: Mesorhizobium sp. M1295 (assembly GCF_040318135.1). Classification (NCBI taxonomy): domain Bacteria; kingdom Pseudomonadati; phylum Pseudomonadota; class Alphaproteobacteria; order Hyphomicrobiales; family Phyllobacteriaceae; genus Mesorhizobium; species Mesorhizobium sp. M1295. The sequence goes on along the minus strand of NZ_JAMYLU010000005.1, from coordinate 216,183 downwards.
GGTTTCATGGGGAAGGCACTCGATGGATCAGACCCGGCGGGCAGTGCATCAACCGGCACGGCCGACATTTTCCGAACTGTTCACGCCGAAGCTGGTGACGGTGCTGCGCGAGGGCTATACGCTCGCGCACTTCAAGGCGGATGCCATCGCCGGGCTGACTGTCGCCATCGTGGCGCTGCCGCTGTCGATGGCAATTGCCATTGCTTCAGGCGTGACGCCGGAGCGCGGGCTCTACACCTCGATCATTGGCGGCTTCCTGGTCTCGGCGCTTGGCGGCAGCCGTTTCCAGATCGGCGGCCCGGCCGGCGCCTTCATTGTGCTGGTGGCTGCGACGGTGGCGCGAGTTGGCGTCGACGGCTTGCTGCTGGCGACGATGATGGCCGGCCTGTTCCTGCTTGCCATCGGCTATCTCGGGCTTGGCACCTACATCAAGTTCATCCCGTATCCGGTGACCGTCGGCTCACCGCCGGCATCGCCGTCATCATCTTCTCCGGCCAGATCGTCGAACTCTTCGGGCTGAAGCTCGCCGGCAAGGAACCGGGGCCGCTGGTGCCCAAGCTGATGGCCATCGGCGAGGCGGCCGGAACGATCAACCTCGCCGCAACCGCGGTGGCGGCACTGACCATCATCACCATTGCGCTGTTGAAGCGGTTTCGGCCGAAGTGGCCGGCCATGCTGATTGCCATCGGGCTGGCATCACTCGTCGTGGCATTGCTCGCCATGCCGGCCGAAACGATCGGCACGCGCTTCGGCGGCATCCCGCGCAGCCTGCAATGGCCGGCCTTCCCGCCGCTCAGCCTCGACAGGATAATCGACGTGCTGCCGGACGCCATCGCCTTTGCGCTGCTCGGGGCGATCGAATCGCTGCTGTCGGCCGTCGTCGCTGACGGCATGACCGGAAGGCGGCATCGCTCCAATTGCGAGTTGGTGGCGCAGGGCTTCGCCAATATCGCCTCCGCCTTGTTCGGCGGTATCTGCACCACCGGCACCATTGCCCGCACCGCGACCAATGTACGGGCCGGCGCGCATGGACCGGTCTCAGGCATGATGCACTCGGCCATCCTGCTTGCCCTGATGCTGGTGGCGGCACCGCTGGCCAGCTATATCCCGCTTGCAGCACTTGCCGGCGTGCTGGCGGTGGTGTGCTGGAACATGTTCGAGAAACAGGCCTTCGCCACCTTGCTGCGCGCCTCGCGCGGCGATGCGCTGGTACTGATGGCGACGTTCCTGATCGTCATCTTCCGCGACCTGACTGAAGGCATCGTCGTCGGTTTTGCGCTGGGCTCAATCCTGTTCATCGACCGCATGGCCAAGAGCATCGCGGTGGAGGCGGACCATCAATCCTTGGTGCAGGAAGACGTCGCCGACCGCGCCAGCGCTTATGATTCCAGCGAGGCGAGCGATGCCGATACTGTCGTCTACCGGATATCGGGCGCCTTCTTCTTCGGCGCCGCCTCGACCGTCGGCACGGTGCTGGACCGCATCGCCGACCAGCGCAGGAACTTCATCCTCGATTGTTCGGCGGTGCCGTTCTTCGATTCGACGGCGGCCAATGTCATCGAGGGCGCGGCCCACAAGGCCAGCCGCGCCGGCGTTCGCTTCATTATATTAGGCGCTTCACCGCAGATACGCCGCATGCTGATCAACCACGGCGTCAAGCGGCCGCTGGTGACTTATGCCGCCTCGATCACGGATGCGCGGGCGCAGCTGAAGAAAGCCGCGCCCGCCGCCTGAGCCGATGGCTGGCTTAGTCGAGGCCTAATGCCGCGATCTCGCCGTCGTTCATCAGCGGCACGAAGATTGTCGACTTGCCGTCGGTGCCGATGTCGGCGCTGCCCGGCTTGAACGTCGCAACCGCTTGCGGCGTGCCGCCGGCTTTGTAGCTGTAGAGCGTGCCGGTCATATACGCGGTGGCGTAAACGCTGCCGCCGATGGCGACGACGCCATCGAGGTTAGCGAACTTTTCTGCGCCGGGCAGTGACGCAATTGCCTTGGTGGCGAGGTCGACCGAGAGCAGGCCGCCCGGCTCCGCGGTGCTGAAATCGGGCTTGATGCCCTTGCCCCAGGAAGCGACGATCAGCCGGCCGCCATCGGCGAAGATGCCATTCGGCGAAGCAAGCGCCGCATCCCTGACGAACAGTTCGGGCCGGTCGCCGTCGATGCGATAGATCGTATCGGCAAGCATATCTGTGACGTAGACCTTGCCGGACGCGTCGGCGGTCACGTCGTTGAGGAAGACCGCGTTCGGCAAGTCGATCGTCGATGTTAGCTTGCCGCTTGCGAGATCGACGACGCGCACATGGGTGAGGTCGGCGACGTAGAGTTTGCCGTCGGCAATCGCCATGCCCTTGGGCGCGTCCATGCCGTCGGTCCAATGTTGCGTAACCATCTTGCCGTCCACAGACAGGACCGACAGGTATCCATTGCCGTCGGCGTCGCCGGGATTGCCAACGATATTGGAGATGATGATGCGTTTGCCGGCGGCATCGAACAGCGCCGATTCCGGTTGCTCAAGCCCGGTAGCGCGCCAGAGTTCGGCCGCCTGAACTGCCGGCGCGGCGGCGATGCCGACCAGAGCGAGAAGTATCGAGGTGAAGAGGCTCTTCATGGCTAGTCTCCTGTAATGGAATGGGGGAGAGCTAGGCTTTTCGATACTTTTCGGGAAGATGTATCGGGACTAGTACCGAAGGCTGATACCAAATCGCGTAAAAGAGGTGCATCCCATGAACGGCCCGATCTTCGAAGCGCTGAAGCGGACGCTTAAGGCCAAGGGCGTGACCTACCGTGTCCTTGCCGAGCGGATGGGCGTTTCCGAGCCGACGGTGAAGCGCATCTTCCATGAGCGCAACTGCAAGCTCGACCGGCTGATCGAGATCTGCGATGCCGCCGGCGTGGAGTTGGAGAACGTGCTCGGCTCGATGAACAGGGGACCGGGACCTGCCAACCGGATCGCGCCGGAGATCGAGCGCAGGCTCGCCGGGCGGCCGGCACTGCTGTTCGTATTCGTCATGCTTTCCGAGAAATTCACGCCAGAAGGCATCATGCGCTCACAAGGGTTGAGCGAGGCTTCGATGTTCCTCTATCTGCGCGACCTCGAGGAACTCGGCCTAGTCGCGCTTGGTGGCGGCCTGTCGGCAAGGCTGCTGGTCGAGGCGCCGATCCAGTGGAATTTCGACGGGCCATTGCGGCCGCTGTTCGAGATGACCAACAAGAATTTCATCGGCTGGGCCATCACCCATCTTGAGCGCGAGGCGACATTCGTCAGCTTCTCCAGGCGGATGCGGCCGGAAACGGCGGAAATGGTCAGGCGCGAGGCGGAGGAATTGGCGGAGCGCGCCAAATTGCTTGCTCATCACGACCAGCACACGACGCCCGAAGACGGGCTGGTCGGCTACAAATGGACGTTTGCGTTCGGCGCAACGCCGTTCCCGGTGATCATGCCGATCGGGCCACATCCGCGCGACGCAGGCGCGCGGACGGACAATCGAGTTGCGGCCGCCGCAAACGGACGACGTCTGCCGGCCTAGGTCAAATCACGGAACGACTGAGGTCGGATTCTTGGGTTTAGGCTGCTGTCCTCCACAGACGCCTTGTAAGCCGCGAACACTAGGCAAGCGGCGCCTATAAATTGGGTGACCGTGCCGATGTGCATGGACATCGGCTTGCGTAGGGTGAGCCTGTGATTATCCAGGCTGCTTTGCAGTCCGGGGCCGGCGTCAGGAGGTGCGCACGGGACACCGGCCAGTAATTTATGCATCGCTTCGCAGCTTACGGGAGCACGTCGCGAAGCCGTCGCATTCGTTGACCGCAATGCAAACCTGAACGCTCTTTCGTGGCGTTGTTTCTTCATCACGGCGGTGTCTCCCAATTGATGGCGCTGCCGATCAAGGAGGTCGTGACCATGAGCGCGCTCTTAAGGGCATGCTTGCCTTGCGTCCTAAGCGTGATCCTGGCGGCGACACTTGCCGCGTCCGCGGACGAGCCGGAGCTTAGGGGACCCAATGCCGATCCAGGCTCAGGATTGCCGCCGTTGGTCCTGCCTTATATCGAATTGCTCAGCGCACCCGGTGTAGTAGCATCAGCGACGCTTGCCGCGCCCGCGGGCGACTCGGAGCTTATGGGACCCGATCCCGCCCGGCCCGGCATCCAATTGCCCGGCGCACCTGGTGCTCTTGCTCCCATGAAGATGTCTGACCGGTCGCAGCCGGCCGCGCCAATGGCAATAGCGGTATGGCTTTCGTCTGAACTCGGCCTTCCGTCGATCGAAGAGCCCCCGGCGGTAAGCTTCGTACCTGCGCGCAGGTTTGCGGTTTCGCGACGTGGCGGCGGATCGCTGGAACAGCAGCCCCAATTTTGCCAGTCCGGACAATGTTGGCAAGCAGCCCACTGTTATTGCTATCTACGATGACGAAGCACGGACTATCTTCTTGCCGGAGGGCTGGAAGGCGGCACCCCGGCGGAGCTGTCGGTACTTGTGCATGAGTTGGTCCATCACGTCCAAACCGTGGCCGGGCTGAAGTTTGCATGCGCGGAAGAACGCGAGAAGGCGGCCTTTGAGGCGCAAGAGCGGTGGCTTGCCTTGTTCGGCAGCGACCTTCTGAAGGAATTTGAGCTCGATCCTTTCACGCTGTTGGTTCGCACGAACTGCCTGTATTGATGCTGAAGCCGCTTCGGGGGCAGCCAGTCTGACTGAGCTTCTTACCCCAGAGTATCGGCCGCAAAACCGGTTCTCGGAGGGCCCCATGCTCAAACCACAAGATCGAGCGGCTATCCGGCGGTCTCCGGAGCGGCCGCGACCGCGTTGTCATCCCAGACCATCTGCCGGTAGTCGAAGCCGTATTCCAGCGTCGGCTTGACGATGCGGAAATAGGGCGACAGGTCGAAGTCGCGCGGCGTGTAGAGCGAGTGATGGCGGATGTGCAGGATTTCCTTGCGCGAATAGCTCGACTGGGCCGAGGCACGGCCGGGCGCGCGGGTAATCTCGGGTAGGATCGGGTAGCGGATCTGGCCGTAAGCCTCGGCGATCAGCGACGAGCAGATGGCGCGCGTCGGGTCGCCGGAACCGAAAGCCAGCATGCGGCGGCGCCAGCGCACCGGCACCGGCGGCGTCGGCAAGAAGTAGCGCAGCATGTCGAATATGTTCTTGAGATCGTATCTGAGACCCAGGCTGCCGATCATGAAGGCGACGACCGCTTCGCGATCGTCGGGAGCCAGGCCGCTCGCCCGGCAGATGCGGGTGTTGTAGCTGCGGTAGCGCGACAGCGGCACGGCGATGCAGCCATCGCCGAGCGTGACCTCGATCAGGCGCCGCCGTTCCGACCCGTCCTCGGGCTCCGGCAATGCATCGCCGACATAAAAGGCGGCATGCGACCAGGTCGACTGGGTGAGGTATTTGATCGCCGCCGAGATCTTCTGGTTGCCTTCGATGAGCAGGATGTCGCCGGGCTCGAGCGTGCGGCGTAGCGTTTCGGCGTCCGACGGCGTGTAAGGCTCGTAGCCGGACGATTCCTCCTGCAGCCGGCCGGCAAGCCAGCGGCCAAGTCGGTCCAGAAGCGTGTCGCCGGGCTCGGTCATGCCAGACGGCGATTACCACAGGGCGACAAATTAGACCATGATCAGCCCACGCCAGGCGCGCCGGCGTCTTCGTGCGGTACCGCTATGAGACCCTCGCGCACCTTACGGGCGAGCTTCCTCATCGAGCGTTTCGGACTGTCGCCGAAAAGCTCGGCCGCCTCGGCGAGGCAGGTTTTTTTCAGGCCCTTTTCCGAGCGCTTCAGCAGCTTGCCAAGCAACCGCGTCTCCTCAGCGGGGCCAAGCGGCTGGTCCTCGGCATCGAGAAGCGCGCGCATGACGAGCACATCGTGCAGTTCGCCGAGCCGCTCGCCCAGTTCGTCGACGGCCTTGCGCCGCGTCTTGATCGGCGTCGGCCACAGCCTGCCGAGCAGCGACAGATGCATGCCATGCGTCTTGGCCGCCTTGCGCAGATCGTGAAAATCATCGGCCGCGCCGCGCGAAGCGGCCTTGTCCAGCGCTTTCCTGGCGCGGCGCAAAGTGATGCGCGCGCCTTCGGCGAGCACGTCGGCAGCCTGCTCCGGCTGGTCGGGCAAAGCGAGCTTGTCGATGCGGACGACACCTTCCTCGCAAGCGGCAACCGCCGCGCCTATCGCAGCGTCGAGGCCCGCTCCGACATGCAGCTCATGCTGGCGCGCGACGAGCCTGTCGCGGACGGCACCGAGACCGCCGCCGGCACTTTGCTCGGGAAAGCTTGCCGCCAGCCGGTCGATTGTTTCGACCAGCGCAGTCGCCTCACGCGGACCGGCAAGCAGGGCCGCCACCTGGCGGTAGCACTGATTCTCGGTCACGCAGAATGTTTCGTCCCCGGAACGAACTAGGCGCAGTAAAGCGCGGACGTTTTTCAACCGCTTGCGGCACTTGTGCAGCGCCTGTTCGGGCCTGTCATGCGCCGCGTCCAGATGAACGAGCGCCCTGCCGATCTCCTCGGCGAGGATGCGCCTGACCTCGCCGGTCAGCGACATGCGCGGATCGATACGAAAGCTCATGCGACGATCTCCGGAATCCCCCCAAGGGCGAGCGACGCGTTGTAAAATCTCGGCTCGCCGGTGACTTCGCGGCCGAGCCAATCTGGCAGCATTTCGTCCGGTACATCCTCCTGCGTCTCGAGCTCGGCGATCACCAACCCCGCAAGCGTCCCGCCGAAGACATCGACTTCGTAGAGATAGCCGCGGTGTCTAACATGGTGGCGTGTCTTCTCGATGACACGTCCGATGGCAAAGGCCTGCATCTCTTGCGCCTCCGCCAAAGGCACCGGATATTCGAATTCATCGCGCTCGCGGGCCTGGCTGCCGAACTTGAGCGTCAGCTTGGCAGCGGCATCATTGCTGATGCGCACACGCACCGTGCGGGTAGGCTCGGCGACAAGATAGAATTGACGGATATGAATGTCCGCCTTGACCATTCCCCGCCATTCCTCACCTGAGACCAGGAATTTACGCTCGATTTCCTTGCCCATGGCGAGGCACTAAAGCGCGCACGGCCAGAGTTGGCAAGCCGCTTGACCGCAGTTGACTTTAATCATTCGATTGATTAAAGTATAGACCATGATCAAATCGCCCAGTGCCAGCGGCCTTCCTCATGAAGCGCCCAAGACTGCCGCGGATATGACGCGGACGGCCCTCGTGCGCGCGGCGCTGAAGCTGTTCGGACGCCAGGGTTTCGACGGCACGTCGACGCGCCAGATCGCGGCTGAGGCCAAGGCCAATATCGGCTCGATCGCCTATCATTTCGGCGGCAAGGAAGGGCTCCGCAACGCGGCGGCCGACTACATCGTAGACACCATCCAGACCATTGCGGGCCAGGCGATCGGCAATCTGCAAGCGCCGCCCGCGGCATTGGCGGACACCGAGGCCGCGCGGGCACATTTAGCCGTCGCACTGGAGCGGATGGTCGCCTTCATCGCGGCAAGGCCGGAAGCCGGCGAGATTGTACAGTTCGTCCTGCGTGAGCTGTCGCATCCAACCGCCGCGCTCGACCGTATCTATGACGGCGTGTTCGAACCGGCGCATCAGCGGCTCTGCCTGATCTGGGAACAGTCGACGGGCGAGCCGGCCGAGAGCGAGCGCACTAAACTGACCGTATTCACGCTGATTGGCCAGGTCGTCTATTTCCGCATCGGCCGCGAGGCGGTTATGCGCCGGATGGGCTGGCGCGAGATCGGCGATGACGAGGCCGGCAAGATCGCGGCAACAGTAACCGACAATCTCAGCGCGATTTTAGCTCGGCGCGATTTGGCTGTCCGGAAGGATCGTGGATCATGAGCCTGCTCTGTTCTTTGCCGCTTGCCGCCCAGCTTTTCAGCGCCTGCGCGCCGGCAGCACCGCTCGCCGTCGGCTACGTCGAGGGCGATTATGTGCTGCTGGCGCCGATCGAGGTGGCCCAGGTCGAGACGATTGCGGTCAAGCGCGGCGACCGCGTAGCGCCCGGCACGCCGGTGGTGACGCTGGAAAACGCCGACGCCAAGATCGCCATCGCGCAGGCCGAGGCGGCCCTCGCGCAGGCCCAGGCGCAACTTGCCGACCTGCAGGTCGGCAAGCGGCCGGAAGAGATTGCAGTGCTCAGGGCGCAGGTCGACATGGCCAAAGCGCAGGCCGCCGACGCCAAACGCAGATGCAGCCGCGCCAGCGATCTGTTCAAACGCGGCACCGGCACGCAGGCCGATTATGATACGGCTTCCGCGGCGCTGGAGACGGCCAACGCGCAGGTCGGCCAGGCGGAAGCCAATCTCGCTGTCGGCGGCCTGCCGGCACGGCCGGAGACGATCAAGGCCGCCGACAATCAGGTCAGGCAGGCGCAATCGGCGCTGGAGCAAGCGCAATGGCGACTGTCGAAGCGTGTGCTCACGGCGCCCTCGCCCGGCAGGGTCAACGATGTCATCCGCTATCCCGGCGATACAGCCGGGCCGACCGCGCCGGTCATCTCCATACTGCCGGACGGCGCAGTGAAGCTCAGCGTCTATGTGCCGGAAAGCGCGTTCTCCTCGGTCGAGGTCGGCACGCTGCTCAACGTCCATTGCGATGGTTGCGGATCGGGCGTGAAGGCACGCGTCAGCTATGTGTCGCCGGATCCGGAATTCACGCCGCCGGTGATCTACTCGCTCGAGACCCGGCAAAAGCTGGTCTATCTGGTCGAAGCGCGGCCGGAAGGCGACGCCAGCGCATTGCAGCCCGGGCAGATCGTCGACGTCGATCTGGCGGACATCGGAAAATGAACGTCATCGACGTGCACGGCCTGGTCAAACGCTTCGGCGACAAGACTGTCGTCGACCATGTGACGATGACCGTGGCCGAGGGCGAGATCGTCGGCTTCCTCGGGCCGAACGGCTCGGGCAAAACGACGACCATCCGCATCATGTGCGGCTTGCTGACGCCCGATGAGGGTGAAGGCACGGTTCTGGGCTTCAACATCCGCACCGACAGCCTGCGGATCAAGCGCGAAGTCGGCTACATGACGCAGAGATTCTCGTTCTACGAAGACCTCACCATCGGCGAGAATCTCGAATTCGTGGCACGGCTCTACCGGCTGAAGCCGCTCGACGAACATGTGGCCAAGACGCTTGAGGAGCTCGGCCTGACATCCCGCAGAAACCAACTGGCCGGCACCTTGTCCGGCGGCTGGAAGCAGCGGCTGGCGCTGGCCGCCTGCATCATGCACAAGCCGAAACTGCTGCTGCTCGACGAACCGACGGCTGGCGTCGACCCGAAGGCGCGGCGCGAATTCTGGGACGAGATCCACCGGCTGGCGAGCGGCGGGCTGACCGTGCTGGTCTCCACCCATTACATGGACGAGGCCGAGCGCTGCCACCGCATCAGCTACATCTCCTATGGCAAGATGCTGGCCACCGGCACGGTTGAGGACGTGGTGAGGAATGCCGGGCTGACCACCTTCGTCCTGCAAGGGCCGCGGCTCGATCAGGTCGCTGCCGCACTTCATGGCCGCCCAGGCGTCGACCAGGTGGCGCCGTTCGGCGCGACGCTGCATGTAGTCGGCTCCGACAGGACGGCGCTTCAGGCAGCGCTCGCCGACGTCGAGAAAGACCACAAGGGCGTCAGGGTCTCGCCCGGCGAGACCAGCCTGGAGGATGTGTTCATCCAGTTCATGTCCGGTTCGAAGGACAATATGGGATGAAGAACGGGATAAACAGCGTCTTTTCCTTCGCCAGGCTCGGTGCGCTGCTGATCAAGGAGTTCATCCAGATGCGGCGCGACCGCATCACCTTCGCCATGATGCTGGGCGTGCCGCTGATGCAGCTGGTGCTGTTCGGCTATGCCATCAACAACGATCCGAAGAGCCTGCCGGCAGCGCTGGTGGCGATGAGCAGCGATCCTTACACGCGAGCCATGGTTTCGGCGCTGCAGACCACCGGCTATTACCGCTTCGACCATGTCGCGCAAAGTGCCGCCGAAGCCGAATTCCTGATGGCGCGCGGCGACGTTGCCTTCGTCGTCACCATTCCCGCCGATTTCGCCCGACGGGTCGAGCGTGGCGACAGCCCGCAGATCCTGATCGAGGCGGATGCGACCGACCCGGCCGTCGCCAGCGGCGCCATCTCGACGCTCGGCACCGTTGCCAACCAGGCGCTGCTCAGGGCGCGCGGCATGCAGGAGACAGCGGCCGAAGCTGCCCGGGGCCAGCTCCAGGTCGTAGTGCACCGGCGCTACAATCCGGAAGCCGTATCGCAATACAACATCGTGCCCGGCCTGCTCGGCGTCATCCTGCAGATGACGATGGTAATGATGACCTCGATCGCGCTGACGCGTGAGACCGAGCGCGGCACGATGGAGAACCTTCTGGCGATGCCGTCCAGCCCGCTCGAGATCATGCTGGGTAAGGTGCTGCCGTATCTGGCGGTCGGCGCCGTGCAGGTGCTGGTGGTGCTGGCGGCATCGAAGCTTCTGTTCGCCATCCCCTTCACCGGATCGATGTCGCTGCTGTTGACGGCCGTCCTGATCTTCGTGCTGGCGCTGGTGCTGCTCGGCTATACGATCTCGACGATTGCCCGCACGCAGATGCAGGCACTGCAGCTCACCTTCTTCTTCTTCCTGCCGTCGATCATGCTGTCCGGTTTCATGTTCCCCTATCGCGGCATGCCGGACTGGGCGCAGATTTTCGGCGAGGTGCTGCCGCTGACGCATTTCCTGCGCATCATCCGCGCGGTGATGCTGAAGGGCGCCGAGCTGCCGGCGGTGGCAACGGAGATCGGCTGGCTGGTGGTGTTCGTGGCGCTGTTCGCCGGCGTGGCGCTGGTGCGGTTCCGCCGGACGTTGGATTAGGGTCGAACTCGATCCGCTTGTGCAAATGACCGAGATTCACACCGGCTTGGCCTGACCCGGGACCGGCGCCAATTCAGGCGCATTGAGCCCTTCGAAGGGATCGCGCCAGGCGTCGATTTCTTCAAGCTGCCGATACCAGCGACCGACAGAAGGATAATCATCGAGCGGCAATCGGGCGACGTCGTTGAAGGGCAGAAACGTCGCCATTCGAAAGTCGGCATAGGAAACCGAACTTCCGACCAGCCAGTCTCGCTCGGAAAGCTCGGCATCAAGTATTGCGGCGGCGGTGCTGAAGTCGCTCAGGCCCTCCTCAACCCGCGCCTGATCGATCGGGCCGAGCCCATAGCGCTGTTTGGTCCCGCGTTCGAAATGCACGACGTCGCAGGCTCTTGCGAAGTTCTCTTTGCCCCAACTCAGCCATCGGATCATCTCGGGCTCGTCGTCGCCGGTGCGCCAGAAATGCGAATGCGTGTCGCGTGAAAACCGGCAGGCTATGGCGTCGGCCTCCCAGAGGCTTTTTCCCAAGCCCACAAGGATAGGCAATGAAAGATTTGGATTGAGCGGCCGAAAGCGCTCGGCCTGCCCCGGAGCGAAGGGAGAGGCGAATTCGAACTCGACCTTGGCTTTGAGATACCGTGCCACCGCGACCGCGAGGCGAGGATTGGGATTGCGGCTGAAGAACAGTTTCATTGATCTCAGTCTTTGAAGGGTACCGGTTCGACCGGGCGCAACGGACGCTCAAGCACCTCGAATCGGCACATGACCTGGAACTGGTTGCTATCCTAGCCGGCAGCAATGATCTCGGCATAGGTGCTGAGATCGACATTGCCACCGGAGAGCACCACGGCAATGCATTTCCCGGCAAGGTCGATCTCGCCTGACGACAGCGCGGCCAAGCCGACGCAACCGCCAGGTTCGACGACCAGCTTCAGGCAAGCCATGGCATCGCGCATCGCCTGTGCCACCGCCTTGTCGGAAACGGTGATGGCGCCGGCGAGATTCTTGCGGTTGATCTCGAAAGTGATCGCGCCCGGCTCGGCGACGAGAAGGGCATCGCAGATCGAGGTGTGGCCGGGCGCGTTCGACACCCTGGCGCCTTTGATCAGCGAGCGGCGTGTGTCATCGAAATGCTCGGGTTCCACGGCCCAGACGGCGGTGCCCGGTGAGGCGTCCTTGACCGCGATCGAAATGCCGCTGCTCAAGCCGCCACCGCCGCAGGGAACGACTACCGCATCCAGGCTGACGCCAAGCGCGCTTGCTTGGCGCATCAATTCGAGGCCGATCGTGCCCTGGCCGGCGATGATGGCCGGATCGTCGTAGGGCGGCACCAGGACCATGCCCCTTTCCACGTAAGAACGGACGACGGCAGTGCGATCGTCGCGGACCCGGTCGAAGGTGATCACTTCCGCGCCCATCTTCCTGACATTGCCGACTTTCATCGCCGGCGCATCGGTGGGCATGGCGATGACGGCCTTGACGCCGAACATCGCCGCTGCGGCGGCAACGCCTTGCGCGTGATTACCCGACGAGAAGGCGACGACGCCGCCAGCGCGTTCTTCCGCCGAGAGCGAGGAGAGCTTGTTGTATGCACCGCGGAACTTGAAGGAGCCGGTGCGCTGCAACGTCTCGGGCTTGAACAGGATCCTGGCGCCGAAGCGCTTGTTCAGCTCCGGCGATTCGATCAGCGGCGTTTCGACGATCAGGCCGGACAATCGCGCTGCTGCGCTGCGGATATCGGCGATGCCGGGAGGGGTGGTCATGGCGAGGTCCTGCAAGAAATGAGACCGCCTATGGTGCACGGAAAGGGAGGCCGCGCACCAATGAAAAAATGTGACGGTTACAATTCGTCTTGCAGGCAGGAGAGGAGCGTGCCTGCCACCTGCCGCCTCCTCGTCTCTCCGCCATGCGGTCGTCGCTTCAATCGACAAATCGTTGCCGATTGACCGGCTTGGCCGCCGCTCCTCACCCCAACAGCGTCTTTTGCCGTTTGGGACCGCCCATCTTACGCCAGGTGTTGAAGCGGTGGGTGGCGGCGGCGAAGGAGATCTTCATCTGCTGGGCGACCGAATAGCGCGACTTGCCCTCGTCGAACAGGCGATAGCAGCACTCGACACCCTCCTCAGTCAACTTGCCATCGGGAGCCTTGTTGTGCGGATTGGCGGGATCGAATTTTTCGACCTGCTGCTCGACCAGGCCTTTCAGGCGCTGCAGATCCGCCTCGATGTTGGCGATCAGGTCGAGGACTGGTTTGGGATCAAACGGCTGCTGTTTTTCCGGCATCTGCGGGTTCCTTTCTCTTGGTTCAGATTCGGTTATATAAGTGAACGTTCACCGATAGCAAACGACGACCTGCTCGGGGTTTCGAAATCTGTAGCTTTTGAGCATGAGTGGAGCACGCACGATTGACCGGCGACGTGCAAGGTCATAGTTTAGAACTATTCTAAACTAGGGTGAATTTCTCATGCTTTCCCGCGTTTTCGGCCTCGGCCGCCGTTCCTTTGAATCGCTCTCGGAACAGGAGATCCTGGCGCTCGCCATCTCCTCCGAGGAGGATGACGGGCGCATCTATCGCGCCTATGCCGACGGGCTGGCGGAAAGCTTTCCGCAATCGGCCAAAGTGTTCGAAGAGATGGCGGAGGAAGAGGACGGCCATCGCGATTCACTGATCGAGCTTTACCGCAAGCGTTTCGGCGAGCGGATACCGCTGATCCGGCGCGAACATGTGAAGGGTTATTACGAGCGCAAACCGGACTGGCTGGTGAGGCCGCTCGGCGTCGATCATGTGCGCAGCCAAGCCGAGGCCATGGAGCGGCAGGCCTACCTGTTCTATGTCGAGGCGGCCAAGCGCACAGGCGATGCGTCGACGCGAAAGCTGCTCGACGATCTGGCGATCGCAGAACAGGGCCACGAGACACTGGCGCAGCGGCTCGAACAAAAGCATGTGCCGGGCGCGGTCAAGGACGAAGAGGCGGCGGCCGAGCAGCGCCAGTTCATCCTGACCTACGTACAACCGGGGCTGGCGGGGCTGATGGATGGGTCGGTGTCAACACTGGCGCCGATCTTTGCCGCCGCCTTTGCCACGCACGACACGTTCCAGACCTTTCTGGTCGGGCTTGCTGCCTCGATCGGCGCCGGCATCTCGATGGGTTTCACCGAAGTGGCCTCCGACGACGGTAAGTTGTCGGGCCGCGGCTCGCCGGCAAAACGCGGTCTGACCGTCGGCGTCATGACAACGCTGGGCGGGCTCGGCCATGCGCTGCCCTATCTCATCCCGCTTTTCTGGACGGCGACCATTGTCGCCGCCGTGGTGGTTTTCTTCGAGCTGTGGGCGATCGCCTTCGTGCAGAACCGCTATATGCAGACGCCATTCTGGCGCGCCGCCTTCCAGGTGGTGCTGGGTGGCGCGCTGGTGTTTGCGGCAGGGGTGCTGATCGGGAATGCATAGCAGCCCCTATCCGTTCACCACCCGGCTGTCTGCTGGCGCCTCGGCGCGTTCGGTCAGGCCGTAGTCGCGCACGACGTGGGCGATGCGCAAACGATAGTCGGCAAAGATACCGCCGCGCCCGGCTTTCTGGGCCTGCCGATGTTCCTGCGTGTTGCGCCAGGCCTTCACCGCTTCCTCGTCGCGCCAGAAGGACAGCGACAGGATGCGGTTCGGATCGGCAAGGCTCTGGAAGCGCTCGATCGACAGGAAACCGTCGATGCCGTCGAGCAGCGGCCGCAGGTCGGCGGCGATGCCGAGGTAGGCTTCGCGCTTGCCCGCCGCCGGCTCGACCTCGAAGATGACGGCGATCATGGCTTCACCAAAGGACCATGCGGCGCGGAGGCCAGCTTGAGGAAGATGCGATCCTCCTTCAGGATGAATTTTTCCCGCCGGGCGAACTCGTAATTCGCCTTGCCGGCGGGATCGGCGGCGAGCCGGGCGCGGTAGACTTCGTAGGCCGCAAGACTGTCGATGTTGTAGGCGGCATAAGCCGTGGTGGCCGAGCCTTCGTGCGGCGCGAAATAGCCGATCAGATCGGCGCCGCAGCGCGGGATCGCCTGCCCCCAATTGCGGGCATATTCCTCGAACGCCGCCTTGCCGAACGGATCGATCTCGTAGCGGATGAAGCAGGTAATGGTCATTTTCGCCTCCTTGGCGGGTGGATGTTTCTTGCGACCACAGTTCGAGCCGGGTCGAAACGTTCCGAAGATCGATATGCTAGGCAATCCCTCCCTGATCATGCCTGCCAGAAGGATTTCGCGTATTCGCGACGGACGTCTTCGGGTGTCAGGCCAAGGTCACGCAGCAGATGATCGTCGATTTCGGCGAGATCGAGGCGCTGCGAATGACGGTCGTACCACCGCTTCAGGAGCCACAGCCGCAAGCGGCGCAAGACAATTAACGGGAACGGCCGGCGAGCAGGCGCGGCGCTGAGAATGGTCCTTGCAGGCATCGTCGTCTCCTTGATTTGCATCGAGATTAATGCTTGTCTGACGAGGATGCTTCGATGAGGAACGAACTATGCGCGAAGGCCCTGACATAGCCCGCATTGCCAGCCTGGTCGGCGATCCGGCGCGGGCAAACATGCTGTCCGCACTGATGGGCGGCACAGCACTGACGGCGAGCGAACTGGCACTCGAAGCCGGCGTGTCGCTTCCGACAGCGAGCTCCCATCTATCGAAGCTGATGGAAGGCGGGCTGCTGACGCTGGCGAGCCAGGGACGGCACCGCTATTACGGCCTCGCCGGCCCGCAGGTGGCAGGAATGATCGAAGCCATCACCGGCGTCGCTGCTGCTGTCGGGCCGCAGAGGGTGCGACCCGGCCCTCGCGACGCGGCCATGCGCGTGGCGCGGGTCTGCTACGACCACCTCGCCGGCGAGCAGGCGGTGGCGATGCTGGACCGTCTTGTCGCTCGACAAGTGCTCCTGCGCGACGACAAGGAGATCCAGCTTGGGCCGTCGGCCGCCTCGCATTTCGCCGCGATCGGCATCGACATCCATACCAAAGCGCGGCGACCGGTGTGCCGGGCGTGCCTCGACTGGAGCGTGCGGCGTTCGCACCTTGCCGGCACGCTGGGCGCCGCCATTCTCGACAAGATCCTCGCCGAGAAATGGGCGCGGCGCGAGAAGGACAGCCGTGCCGTGATCTTTTCACCGGCAGGCAAGCAGGCCTTCGAGAAAACGTTTCTCGCCTGACAGATCGCTTCGACGCGCTAGTACGCATTCGTCGTTTCACGGAAACGCCGAACCGCTCTGTCTTTTTGTTTTGACGCAATTCCGGACGGAAAACCTTTTCATACTTTTCCTGGAATTGATTTAAAGCGCGTCGCGTTCGACCGGCCTCATGCGATGCGCTTTAGGTCCTTGTTTTGATGCATGTCGTTATCGCAAAACCGCTGCACACTTTTGCGCGACATGCACTAGTCGCGCTTGAGCAGCTTGGCCTGCTTGAAAAAATCCGCCCAGGGATCGGCTTGCCCGAGCCGCTTCAGCGTCGTCTTGTCGCCGATCGGAAAGGCGTTGGGCGGCAATCCGGCCTCGATCTCCGCCCAGGTCACCGGCATCGATACCGTGGCGCCCTTTTTGGCGCGCGACGAATAGGGGGCGACGGTGGTGGCGCCGCGGCCGTTGCGCAGATAATCGACGAAAATCCTGCCCGTGCGTGCCTTCTTCGACAGCGTCGCCGTGTAGCGGTCGGGTGCGGCCTGTTCGAGCGCTCGGGCGAACTCATGGGCGAAGCCCTTGACCTCGTCCCAATCCGCCGACGGCTTCAGCGGCACGACGACGTGGTAGCCCTTGCCGCCCGAGGTCTTGACGAAATTCGGCAGGGACAGTTCGTCGAGTCGGCCGCGGATATCGAGTGCCGCCGCGCGCACCGCCTTCACGTCGACGCCCTCGTCGGGATCGAGATCGAAGATGATCTGGTCCGGCTTATCCAGTTGGTCCGTGGCCGAACCCCAGATGTGTATTTCGACCACGCCGAGCTGCACCAGAGCCACGACACCGTCGAAATCGCGGATGAACAATATCTCCTCGCCGTCGGTCGGATCCTTCATCACGGCGATCTTGTCGTGCATGCCGGCCGAGGCATGCTTCTGGAAGAAGCGTTGGCCGCCGACGCCGTCCGGCGCCCGCACGAGGCTGAGCGGCCGATTGATGACGAACTGCTTCATGCGCGGCCAGACCAGCGCGTAGTGATCGACCAGATCCTGCTTCGATACGTTCTCCTCGGGCCACAGAAGCTTGTCAGGGCGGGACAGCGTAACCGAGGTTTTCGCCGCGCCTGCGGTTTTGGTGGGCTTTGGCTTCGGCTCTGCCGTGGCTGAGCGTGCTTTCGGTTTCTCCTGCACGACTTCCTCCGCCGGCTTGTCCTCGCGCAATCCCTGGAAGGACGCGTGGCGTATTATACGGTCCGACGTCCAACTGCGAAACTCCACTTCGCCGACAAGTTCGGGCTTGACCCAGACCAGCCCCTTGCCCCTTGGCACCGCGCTGTCGAAGGGCGAGGTTGTCGTCTTCAGCGCATCAAGCCTTTTCTTCAGCTCGTTGGTGCTTTTGGCCGTGAAGCCGGTGCCGACGCGGCCGGCATAGCGCAGCTTGCCGCCCTCGTGATAGCCGACCAGCAGCGAGCGCAGGCCACGCCCGGTCTTGTCCGACGGCATGTAGCCGCCGATGACGAATTCCTGGCGCGCCGTGCATTTCGACTTCACCCAGGAGGGAACACGCCCGCTGCGGTAGGGCGCATCGGCACGCTTGGAGACGACGCCTTCGAGGCCCAGGCGGCAAGCATGCTCCAGCATGATCTTGCCGGGCTCGGCAAAGTGGTCGCTGAAGCGCACGGCCTGCTCTTCGGTCTGTCCGGCGAGCAGGCTGCGCAGCCTTTCCTTGCGCTCGACCAGCGGCTCGGAACGGATGTCTTGACCATTGAGCTGCAACAGGTCGAAGACATAGTAGATGAAACGGTCCGTACGGCCCGCCGACAGATCTTGCTGAAGCAGCGAAAAGGACGACACGCCATTATCCGCCAGCACGACGATTTCGCCGTCGATGACGGCATCGGTACATTTCAGGCCGCCAAGTGCCGCGATAATTGAGCCACCAAATTTGTCGGTCCAGTCGAGGCCGGTGCGTGTCAAAAGCCGCACCTCGGTACCGGCAAGCTGCGCCTGCATGCGATAGCCGTCGAACTTCACCTCATGCAGCCAGTCCTTACCGGGCGGGGCGTCCCGCTCCAGCGTGGCGAGCGCCGGCTCGACGAATTCGAGCCGCCTTGCCGCGACAGCCTTCGCTTTGCCGGCGGCCGGCCTGTCGGACTGCCAAACCCTTGGCTTCTTGCCGTCGGCGGTCTTGCCTTCGCCGACCTCCTCGATGGTCAGGCCGGATTTCACCGATTGCGGCGCCTCCTGCAAAATGTCCTCACCGGGACGCGCGGCGGCATCGTCGGACTTGATCAGCAGCCAGTTGTCGCGTTTTTCGCCGGGCCGCGGCTTCAGCCGCACCAGATGCCAGGCGCCATGCAATTTGTGGCCATGCAGTTCGAAATTGATATGGCCTTTCTTCATCCCTTTGGCAGGGTCGCCTTCGGGGACCCACGTGCCTTCGTCCCAGACAATGACCGAGCCGCCGCCATATTGGCCCTTGGGGATGGTGCCTTCGAACGGCGCATAGTCGATCGGGTGGTCCTCGACATGCACCGCGAGCCGCTTCTCATGCGGGTCGAGGCTGGGGCCTCGCGTGACCGCCCAGCTCCACAGCACGCCGCCATGCTCGAGACGAAGGTCGTAGTGAAGCCTGGTGGCGGCATGCTTGTGGATGACGAAGATGCCACCCGGCTCGGCTTTCTTGCCGCGCGCGAGCTTACCGGCCGGTTCGGCGGTCTTCTTAAAATCGCGCTTGGCGTGATATTGCTCGAGGCCGGCCATGGTCTGATCCTAAGCCGATTTGCGCCGGGCGGCTTTGGGCTTGGCGGCTTTTGCCGGGCGTCTGGCCTTTGCCGGCGGGCTGGCCTCCGACGAAAGGCTCTTCTTCAGTGCATCGAAGAGATTGACGACGTTGGAGGGCCGCGGTTCTGCCTTGGTCTTCGGTGCCTTCTTGCCGGCCTTCTTGGCGCGGACCAGCTCGATCAGCGCGTTTTCGTATTTGTCCTCGAATTCGGAAGGATCGAACTTCGCCTGTTTCTCATCGACAATGTGTTCGGCCAGCCTGATCATCTCGGCGTCGGTCTTCACCGGCTTGATGTCGCCGAACACCATCTCCGGCCTGCGAACCGTATCACCATAGCGCAGCGTCGTCAGCAGCAGGCCCTTCTCCAGCGGCTCGATGACCACCGGACGCTCGCGGCGGTAGAGCACGATGCGGGCAAGGCCCGCCGTCTTCTTGGCGGCCATGGCGTCGCGGATGACGGCAAAAGCCTCTTCCGAGACATCGTCCGCAGGCGTCACATAATAGGGCGTGTCGAGATAGATCTGCTGGATCGAAGATTTTTCGATGAACCCGTCGAGGCTCATCGTATGCGAGGATTCGATCTGGACGGCTTCGATCTCCTCCTCCTCGATTTGGACGAAATCGCCGTCGCCGATCTCGTAGCCCTTGATCTCGTCGCCTTCATCGAGCGGCTTGCCGCTTGCCGAATCGACATAGACGCGCCTGACAGTGTTGCCAGTCTTGCGGTTGAGCACGCGGAACGAAACTTTTTCGGCCTGGGTGACGACATTGATCACTTCGACCGCGCAGGTGACCAGCGAAAGCTTGAGGTACCCTCTCCAGGCGGGGCGCGGCGCCATGACAAACTCCCTGCGCGACAACGTTCAACCGAGAACGGGCAAAGTCCGTTCCGGTTCCGGCGGCGCAAAAGGCAAGTCCGGGCTTTCGGCCCAGCCTTGCCTGAACTCCATTCTCGATCGCGGCCCTACTCGGCGGCTTGCAGGTTGATCTTGCTTTCCGCCATCTCGGTAAGCTTGCGGTCGGTTGCCTGTTCCTCCTTGAGGTTGTTGGCCAACACATTGGCGCAGTCGCTGCGGCCCAGTTGCTTGGCCCAGGCAATCAAGGTGCCGTAACGGGTCATCTCATAATGCTCGACCGCCTGGGCGGACGCGATCAGTGCAGCGTCGAGGACCTCCTTGTCGGCGATGTCGCCGCTGACCTCATCGGCCTCTTCGAGAATGCCATCGATGGCCGGGCAGTCGACTTCCTTGGCCTTCACGCCGTGCAGCTCGAACACCTGCTCGACACGCTGAATATGACCCTTGGTCTGGGCGAGATGCTTCTCAAAGCCGGCTTTCAACTGCGGATCACTCGCCTTGTCGATCATCTTCGGCAGCGATTTCTCGATCTGTTTCTCGGCGTAATAAATGTCGCGCAGCGTGTGCACGAACAGATCGTCGAGTGTTTTGATGTCCTTCGAAAAGAAGCCCATGGCCTTTGCCTTTCCATTGCTCTTGCTGTTTCGGATTTTTGGCTGCGGCTTCAGCCGGAAGCTGCAGCCCGCGCAGCCGGTTCGTCCCGGCACTGGGAAATCAACGTGCGGCTGACGGGCCGGTTCCTGGTTTTTCGACCACGTGCACGGAAATTTCGCGGTGGCAGCAAAAGTGAAACAAACGCGCGCCTCGGCGACATTCAGGCGAAACATATGTGATGCAAAAGTCACACTGGGCGAAATGCCGACGGACAGCACGGAAACACCGCGAATCAGCCGCATTGCAGCCATGAACAAAGGCATTTTCGACCAGAGATTAACATCGCGTTCACCGACTATTCACGCCTGGACGCTATGATCCCCGCAATTCGGAAGGGACATCCGAAACGGGACAGGGACCGAGTAAAATGAGCTTCTGGAATCAAATCGCCGGCTATGCCGCCGCCATCCGCGAATTCGTCGCGCCGACCTATCGGCCCGAGCGCTATTACATGCGCGGCCCAGGCCCCGCCTGCGCACGCCGTGGCAACACGCTTGGGATCAGCGTGCACTGATGATGACCATGGAAAGCCGTCACGACAGCCGTATCTGCCGGCCCGACGCCGACAACCGGTCAACGACCTATCGCGCCGAGCGCCCTGCGCTGACCGACAGACGGCGGGCGACAACGCCAAGCCTCTAACATTCCGGGCTTTGATCCAGCCGCCGGCAGGCTTAGTGTCGCCTGACACCAGCTGCCGGGCGCCACGTGATCGTCAAGCCGAACCATTCTCCTGAGCCGCCAGAATTCGAATCAAGTCGCTCGTTGATCGTGTTCGACGGCGTCTGCGTGTTGTGCTCGGGTTTTGTGCGGACGGTGGTAAAGCTCGACCGCAAGGGCCACTTCCATTTCGTAACGGCGCAATCGCCGCTCGGCGAGATGCTGTTCAAGAAATACGGGCTGCAGACGGATCGCTACGAGACCAATCTCGTCATCATCGATGGCGCGGCTTTCACACGCCTGGACAGTTTCGTTGCCGTCATGGCCGAACTCGCCTGGCCATGGCGAGCGGCGCGGATCCTGCTGTTGTTGCCGCGCCCGCTTCGCGACTGGCTCTACGATCGCATCGCAAAGAACCGCTACGCCCTGTTCGGCAAGAAGGACAATTGTGAAATCCCTTCCGCCGAGGTGAGGGCAAGATTGATCGGCTAGGCTCATCGCCGTGGCCGGGAGCGGCGCGGGGCATTTTGGGGGAACTGCGGATGAAGGTTCTTGTCATCGGCGGTTATGGCACCTTTGGCGGTCGCACCGTCGAGCTTTTGGAGGGCGAGCCCCATCTGATCCTGTTCGTCGCCGGGCGCTCGCTCGCCAAGGCTGACGCGTATTGCAAGAAGCGCGCCCCGACGGCAGCGCAACTGCTGCCGTCACTGTTCGACCGTGACGGCGATCTCGCCGTGCAACTCGCTGCATTTGAGCCTGATATTGTGGTCGACGCGAGCGGTCCGTTCCAGGCCTATGGCGAGGGACGCTATGGCCTGATCGAGGCATGCATCGCCCGGCGCGTCAACTATCTCGATCTTGCCGACGGCTCGGATTTCGTCGCCGGTGTCTCTGCGTTCGACGAGGCGGCGCGAAACGCCGGCGTCTTCGTGCTATCCGGAGTCTCGAGCTTTCCGGTGCTGACGGCGGCGGTTGTGCGCCGCCTGTCTTCGGACCTGACGCGGGTCGACGGAATTCGCGGCGGCATCGCGCCGTCGCCCTTCGCCGGTGTCGGCGGAAACGTCATTCGCGCTATCGCCGGTTACACCGGTCAGCCGGTGCGCCTTGTTCGTAATGGCCGTCCCGAACAAGGCTGTCCGTTTACCGAGCAGCTGCGCTATACTATCGCGCCGCCGGGCCAGCTGCCGCTTCGAAACACGCTGTTCTCGCTGGTCGACGTTCCGGACCTGCGTGCTCTGGCCGAGCTTTGGCCGGAGGCGAGGACCATCTGGATGGGAGCCGGGCCGGTACCCGAGGTGCTGCACCGCGCCCTGATCGGCCTCGCCTGGCTGGTGCGCGCCGGGTTGATCGGTTCGCTTTCGCCGCTGGCGCCGCTGATGCATCAGGCGACGAACCGGCTGCGCTGGGGCGAGCATCGCGGCGGCATGTTCGTCGAGGTGGAGGGATCGGACCGCGCGGGCGCCACCGGCAAGCGCTCGTGGCATCTCTTGGCCGAGGGCAACGATGGGCCGCTGATCCCGTCGATGGCGGTTGAAGCGCTGGTCCGCAAAGTGCTGGCCGGACATCAGCCCGCGCCGGGCGCACGGGCGGCGGTGCGCGATTTAGAGCTCCGGGACTATGAGGCCCTGTTCGCCGGGCGGACGATCTACACCGGCTTCAGGAACGGGGCCGCGGACGAGGACAAGCCGCTCTATGCCGAGCTGCTCGGTGCCGCCTGGCAAGGCCTTCCCGAGGCAATTCGGTCAATGCATGACCGTACGGTCACGGCCGCAGGCCGCGCTAGCGTAGAACGCGGGCACAATGTTCTTGGCCGGCTAATGGCCTGGATGGTCGGCTTCCCCGGAGCAAGCGAGGACATCCCGGTTCATGTCCGCTTCGACACCGACAAGGACGGCGAGACCTGGACGCGGACATTCGGCAAGCACAGTTTTTCGAGCCTACAGTTCGCAGGCCGGGGTCGATCGCAGCGCCTGCTGTGCGAACGCTTCGGCCCGCTGACCTTCGCGATGGCACTGGTTGCCGAGGACGGCCGGCTGGCACTGGTCTTGCGCCGCTGGAGCTTTTTTGGCTTGCCGCTGCCGATCTGGCTCGGTCCACGCTCGACTTCCTACGAAACGGTGGAGGATGGCCGCTTCCGCTTCCATGTCGATATCTCGCATCCGCTTGCCGGCATGATCGCCCGCTACCGTGGCTGGCTAGAGCCTTCCGACCCGCACGGCTCCAGCGAGATCGTGTCGCCTGCCACCTTGCCAAATTCGCGGCAGTCCTGAGCCGTGCACAGCGTCCAGCCTTGACCCGTGGCGCCCGAGGCGGCGAGCACCAGGCGCCGCTGTGGCCCGACCCGGGGCGCATAGACCCACCAGCCGTCGCGCAGCGCCGAGCCTTGCGGCGGCTCCATGCCGGCGCCCGAGCCCTTGATTCGTGCCTCGACGAGTTGCAGGCCGGACGGCAGCACCTTCCAGTCTTCCTGCCAATGGGTCTTCTCCACAGAATGCGTCCAGGAGAGCGTGAAGGCGGCGACCGCGAGCGTCATCGTCTTGCCGGCCGCGACGATGCAGAGGCTCATGCCGAATTGGCCAGTGACGCCTGCCGCGCGCGCCAGCAGTGCCACCCGATCCAGGCAAGAGACAGCGCCCAGCCCGCCTCGTCGGTGAGCGGCAGCGCCGCAACCAGCAGCACGCCAGCGGCGAAGGCGACGAGGCGTTCCCACCAGGCCATGCGCCGGGCGAGAAAGCCGACGGCGGCGGCGCCCCACAGGACGATGCCCATGCAGGCTTTGATGACGATGTAGGCGACCTCGACGGGATAGCCGAACTGGGCGGCGATCGGGCCGGGGTCCTGCAGCATCAGCGCCGGGGTATAGACCGCCATGAACGGCACCACGAAGCCAGCAATGGCAAGCTTGGTGGCCTGGATGCCGATCTTGAGGCCGCTTTCCTTGGCCATGGGTGCGGCGGCGAAGGCGGCCAGCGCCACGGGCGGGGTGAGATCAGCCATGATGCCGAAATAGAAGACGAACATATGGCTGACCACCAGCGGCACGCCGAGCGACAGAAGCGCCGGCCCGGCTAGCGACGAGGTGATGATGTAATTGGGAATGGTCGGGATGCCCATGCCGAGCACCAGGCAGGTGAGCATGGTCAAAAGCAGCGACAGGAACAGATTGTTCTCGCCGATCGAGATGATCCAGCCGATGAAGGTCGAGGCGATGCCGGTGAGCGTCAGCGTGCCGATGACGATGCCGACGATGGCGCAGGCAATGCCGACCGGCAGCGCGTTCTTTGCTCCCTCGGCAAGGGAATCGATGCATATGCGCAGTGTCTCGCGCCCGCCCTTGAAGGTGAGGCAGGCGACGACCAGCACGGCGATGACCAGGCTGAGGATGTTGACGCCGAACTTCATGAAGGAAGCGGCGGCAAGCCCGAGCGCCAGCCAGAAGACGACGCGGAAGGCGAGCGGCCCGATCGATGCCGCCAGCGGCGTGCCGAGGATAAGCACAATGGTCAACGCCAGGCCCATGGTGCCGGCGAAGACCGGTGTGTAGCCGGCAAACAGCAGGTAGATCAGTGCTGCGAGCGGCAGTACCAGCGGCCAGTGTTGTCTCACCGCATCCCACGGATTGGGCAGGTCGGCCTTGGCCATGCCGTGCAGGCCGGCCTTGCCGGCCTCCAAATGCACCTGCCAGAAACAGGCGCCAAAATAGAGCAGCGCCGGAATGATCGCCGCCTTGACCACCGCGGCATAGGGAATGTTCAGCGTCTCGGCCATGATGAAGGCAACCGCACCCATCACCGGAGGCATGATCTGGCCGCCCATCGACGAGGTCGCCTCGACGGCTCCGGCGAAGGCCGAGCGGAAGCCGAAGCGCTTCATCAGCGGGATGGTGAACTGGCCGCTGGCCACCACGTTGGCGACGCCGGAGCCGGAAATGGTGCCCATCAGCGCCGAGGACAGCACGCAGACCTGCGCCGGGCCGCCGCGCCATGAGCCGACCAGGCCAAGTGCAAAATCGTTGAACAGCGCGATCATGCCGGCGCGTTCGAGAAAGGCGGCGAAGACGACGAAGATGAAGATGTAGGCGGCCGAGACATAGATCGGCGTGCCGTAGATGCCTTCGGTGCCATAGGCGAAGGTGTCGACGAGCTGGGCGAAATCATAGCCGCGATGGATGAAAGGCGGTGGCAGATGATTGCCGGCAAATGCGTAGGCGAGAAAGATGAACGCAATAACGGCAAGCGGCAGTCCCATCAACCGCCGCGCCGCCTCGAAGACCAGCACGACCAGCACCGCGCCGACGATCAGGTCAGGCGTGGTGAGGAAGCCAGAGCGGCGGATCAGGTCGGCATAGAATACCCAGTTGTACAGACCGGTGGCGAAGCCGAGCACGCCGAGAGTCCAGAAGACTGCTTTCGCCGGGACGCTTTTGGCACGCAGATTGGCGATCAGGGCAAAGCCGAGCAGCAGCAGGAAGCCGACATGCATGGCGCGCACGACCTGGCTCGGCAGGCTGCCGTAGGCGGCGATGTAGATCTGGAAGATGGAGAAGGCGACGGCGATAAAAAAAGCCGCCTTGCCGGCGATGCCTTCGCCGAAGCCCGGTGGCAGGCCTTCGACAGCGATTTCGGCTGTGGTGGAAAGAACGGTCGGGGTTTCGGTCATTGGCGGGGTTCCTGGGGGGCGTCCCTCTCCCTTGAGGGGAGGGTGGACAGCCGCCGAAGGCGGATGGACGGGTGGGGTAACCTCAACTGCCTCGACCTTTGCCTGAACGATGGAGCGCGTCGCCGAGGACCCCTCCCGGCCCTGCGGGCCACCCTCCCCTCAAGGGGGAGGGATGGCGCCTTACTTCACCAATCCCTTTTCCTTGTAATACCTCTCGGCGCCTGGATGCAGCGGCACCGGCATGCCGTCGAGCGCCTTGGCCGGGTCGATCGCCTTGGCGGCGGCATGGGCAGCGGTGAGCTGGTCGAGATGCTCGAACAGCAGCTTGGTCATCTGGTAGGCGGTCTCGTCGGAGACATCGGCGCTGGTGATCAGGAAATTACCGACGGCGGCGGTCGCGACATCATCGGTCTGGCCCTCATAGGTGCCTTTCGGGATGACCACGGAAAGATAGGGCGAGCCGATCTTGGCGACGTCCTCCGCCGGCACGGCAACGATGTTGACCGGGACCGAGGTGGCGAGGTCGCGGATCGAGGCAACGCCCAGGCCAGCCGATTGCAGCGTAGCGTCGAGCTGGCGGTTCTTGATCAGCTCCACCGATTCGGCGAAGGGCAGATATTCGATCCGCCCGAGGTCTTCGTATTTCAGCCCGGCAGCGGCGAAGATCGTGCGGGCGTTGAGCTCGGTGCCCGAGGCCGGCGCGCCGACCGACAGGCTCTTGCCCTTGAGGTCGGCGAGCGTCTTGATGCCGGACTCCTTGCTGGCGACGATCTGGATGTAGTTGGGATAGATGGCGGCAATGCCGCGCAGCTTGTCGAGCTTGCCTGGGAAGCCGGCTTCGGTATTGCCCTCGGCGGCCAGCTTGACGGAATCGCCGAGCGCAAAGGCGATCTCGCCCTTGCCCTGTTGCAGCAGGTTGAGGTTTTCGACCGACGCTTTCGTCGCCTGCACCTGGGTACGCGCGCCTTCGATGCCCTTGCCATAGATCTCCGACAGCGCTACGCCGAGCGGATAGTAGACGCCCGACGTGCCGCCGGTCAGCACGTTGATGAATTCCTGTGCCTTGACCGATACCGCGCCAAGGCCAAGCGACAGCGCCAGCGCGCCGGCTGCAACAAATTTCGTCCTGAAATTGAGCATGCGATTTCCTCCCTGAAAATGCGCCGCCGTGCCCTCCTCTGCGGCACGAAGCGAAGCGAGTTTAGACAGCGGGCGGGAAATGCCAACCCGCAATAGCAGCGATTAGACGAACGGCTAGGCGATGCCGTAACACATCGGCGCTTGCGCGAGATCGCATCGCGGCCGAAAGATTTTTCCAGCGCCTGTCGAAATCGGGCAGGGCCGCGCGACATACGTCCGGCTCGCAACGATGCGGCCTTCGAGAAACGGGAGAAGACCATGCGATATATGCTTTTGATCTACGGAAACGAAGCGGGGATGGCGGCCGCGCCGGCAGATGCGGTGACACAGATGTCGAGCGCCTATGTCGCCTACACCGAAGCGCTGAAGAAATCGGGCGCCTGGCTCGCCGGCGACCGGCTGAAGCCGACGCAATCCGCTACCTCGGTGCGGATGGCCAATGGCAAGACCAACGTGCTCGACGGCCCCTATGCCGACACCAAGGAGCAGCTTGCCGGTTTCTATATGATCGAAGCGGAGGACGTCGACGCGGCTATTGCCTGGGCGGCGCGCTGCCCGGGCGCCAGCACCGGCACGGTAGAGGTGCGGCCGATCTGGGAACTCACCATGTGATGCCTGAACTGCCCGACACCGCACGGGCGGCGGCGGAAGCGGCCGCCCGGCAAAGCTACGGCAAGCTGGTCGCCTATCTCGCCGCACGCGCGCGCGACGTGGCCGCTGCCGAGGACGCCTTGGCCGATGCCTTTGCAGCGGCGCTCGAGCGTTGGCCACAGGCGGGCGTGCCCAACAAGCCGGAAGCCTGGCTGCTGGCGGTGGCGCGCCGGCGCCGCGTCGACGCGCTCAGACGGCGGCTGACAAGCGAGGCGGGCCGCGACCACCTCAGGCTGATCGCGGAGGAGATGGAGGCACGCATGGCCGACGAAGACCTGCCGGACGAGCGGCTCAGGCTGATGTTTGCTTGCGCTCATCCGGCGATCGAGGCCGGTATCCGCGCGCCGATGATCCTGCAGACGGTTCTGGGCTTCGACGCAGCGACCATCGCCTCGGCCTTTCTTGTCTCGCCGGCCACGATGAGCCAGCGCCTGGTGCGCGCCAAGGCCCGCATCCGCGAGACCGGCATTCCGTTCCGCGTGCCGGAGCGGGCCGAACTCGGCGAGCGGCTGGGCACCGTTCTGGAAGCGATCTACGCGGCGTTTGCCGAAGGCTGGTCCGACCCCGCCGGCACCGAAGCGCAGCGGCGCAATCTCGCGACCGAAGGCATCTGGCTCGGCCGGCTGGTCGCCTCGCTGATGCCGGATGAGCCGGAAGCACTCGGCCTGCTGGCGCTGATGCTGTTCGCCGAAGCGCGGCGCGCAGCGCGGCGCAATGCGGCAGGCGACTATGTGCCGCTAGCGGAGCAGGATCTTGCACTGTGGGACGATACAATGATCGACGAAGCGGAGATGCTGCTCGGGCGCGCCGCTGCCAAGGGCGTGGTCGGCCGCTACCAGCTCGAGGCCGCCGTGCAGTCAGCCCATGCGACAAGGCGGCTGACCGGCGGCACCGACTGGGTCGCGATCAAGGAGCTCTACGACGCGCTGTCGGTGATTGCCGGCTCGCCGGTGGTGTCGATCAACCGTGCGGTGGCGATTGCCGAGGCCGAAGGTGCTTCGGCAGGATTGGGCGCCCTTGATCAACTCAGCGGCGACAAGCGGCTGTATGACTATCAACCTTACTGGGCCGCCCGAGCGGGCCTGCTGGCAAGACTCGGCAGAGTTCCGCAAGCGAGCGAGGCCTATGACCGGGCTATCGGCCTCGAACGCGATCCGGCCGTGCGCCGGTTCCTGCAGGAACGACGGGCAGGTCTCGACCGCGCGGAAAGACACTGAGACAAGGCGGAGTGCTTAGGCCGGCCACATGTCGTGGGAAGCATTCAGCCTCTTTATCACCCGATGTTCCCGCAAATTGGCCCACAGGCGTTCGATGTTCGGCCAAGCGGTTGGAATCTTCGCGACCTCGGGATGCCAAGCCACCAACATGACGAGATAGATGTCGGCCAGCGAGAGCCGGTCGCCGACCAGCCAGTCGCGGCCTTCGAGGGCGGCATCGAGAATGGCGAAGCCGCGATCCATTTCCGAGACCGCCGCCTGTTTGACGGCTTCCACGCCGCCGGGATCTGTCGTGTAGCGATGAGCGTAGAAGAACCGCAGGTCAGCCGAATAGATGACGGAGGACATGAAAAACATCCAGCGCAGGAAGTCGGCACGGTCAGGTGTGTTCGCTGCCGGCGCTAGAGCTGCTTCCGGATAGCGTTCGGCGAGCAGGATGCAGATTGCCGCCGACTCGGTCATCGAATGCCCGTCCGGCAAGACCAGGACCGGGACCTGGTTCAAGGGATTGATGTCGAGGAAGGCCTGGTTGGGTCGGCCTTTTGGAACATCGATCTGGTCGAAAGGCACTCCCGCTAAAGCAAGCGCCGCCTCGACGACAAAGCCGCCGGTATTGGCACGCGTATAGAGCTTGTACATGAAGTCCTCCACCTGCCGGTGCAGCGACGATTTGATATGGAAGTGACTCGCCGCTCAAGCGAACGACGCCCGCCACAGGTGGTTTTTCAGCAGTCCACGCCGAAGCGTCGAAACAGAACTTTTTATGCCGGAGGGGCAGCGCGAAGGATCGCTACGAACCGGCCAAAAACTCCTGTCCAGACTCTAAGCACCCAATCCCTCGAATAGGATCGTGGAGAGATAGCGCTCGGCGAAGGAGGGGATGACGACGACGAGGTTCTTGCCCTTGTTCTCCGGCCGCGAGCCGACGACGATCGCCGCCTGCAGGGCGGCACCCGACGAGATGCCGACCGGTACACCTTCGAGACGGGCGACGAGCCGTGCATTGGCGACCGAATCCTCGTTCGAGACCTTGACGATCTCGTCGTAGATCGTCGTGTCGAGGATTTTTGGTGCGAAGCCGGCGCCAATGCCCTGGATCTTGTGCGGGCCGGGTTGGCCGCCGGACAGTACCGGCGAGGCCTCCGGCTCGACGGCGACGACATGCACCGAGGGCTTGCGCTTCTTCAGCACCTGGCCGACGCCGGTGATGGTGCCGCCGGTTCCAATGCCGGCAACGAAGATATCGACTTCGCCATGGGTGTCGTTCCAGATTTCCTCGGCTGTGGTGCGGCGATGGATTTCCGGATTGGCCGGGTTCTCGAATTGTTGCGGAATGACGGCATCGGGCAGCGTCGCGGCCAGCTCGTCGGCCTTGGCGATGGCGCCCTTCATGCCTTTCGGCCCTTCGGTCAGCACCAGCTCGGCGCCGAGCAGCGCCAGCATTTTGCGGCGCTCGACCGACATGGTTTCCGGCATCGTCAGGATCAGCTTGTAGCCTTTGGCGGCGGCGGCAAAGGCGAGCGCGATGCCGGTATTGCCCGAGGTCGGCTCGATAAGCGTGGTCTTGCCGGGCGTAATCCTCCCAGAAGCCTCCAGTGCCTCGATCATCGACACGCCGATGCGGTCCTTGACCGAGGCGATCGGGTTGAAGAATTCGAGCTTGGCCAGCAGATTGGCGACGACACCCTTCTCCCTGGCGAATTTGTCGAGCCGCACCAACGGCGTGTCGCCGATCGTCTCGGTGATCGAATTGTAGATGCGGCCGCGGCCGGGCACGTGTGTGGGGGTGGCGGGCTTGTTCATTGATTTTCCTCCCAGAGGTCAAGCGGCAAGAGTCGGGCGGGCATAAGATAGAGCCATCCGCCGCGCAAGATAGGCTGTCGATCGAAAATATCCGAGTGAAGTTCGTGCCGAATGCCCTCGCCTTGGAAAGGCGTGACAATTCCTGGCCGGCTTGGCGAAAGAGGTCTATTGGCGGGCGGCGATAGCTGCCGCCGCCCCGATCATGAAACCGGCGGCGGTGCGGTTGAGTGCCCTCAGCGCCCGCGGCGACTTCAGGAACCAGCGCGCTTGGCCGCGAGCGCCAGATAAGGCACCAGCACCACAAGCAGGACGACGATCGTGAGCGCAACTAGGATGCCGTAATCGGCCAGCGTGATCGTCTTCAGATCGACGATGGTCGGGGTGATGGCTAGATAGAAGATCATCGTCTTCGGATTGCCGAGCGTGACGGCGAGACCGGCTACAAAGCTGGATGCCAAGCCGCCCTTGCCTTTCTTCGCCTCCACCGTCTCGGGCGTGATGCCGTTCGTCCAGAAACGCCAGCCAAGAAAAGCGAGGTAGGCGACGCCCAGCCATTTGATGATCAGAAAGATCATGCCAAAGGTCTGTGCGACGAAAGCGAGGCCGAGCACCACGGCCGTGAGATACGTCAGGTCGCCGAGCATCAGCCCGAAGGACATGGCCAGCGACGAGCGGAAGCCGGAACCCAGCGCACGCGCAACGAGTGCGGTGACGCCGGGGCCGGGGATGGCTGCGGCGATGCCGAGGGCAGCACTATAGGCGAGGAACCCGGTGAGCGTCATGATTCGCTCTTGTCGCACAATGTGGAAGTTGGGTGAATTCCCTCGGCCCGGATTCGATTGCGCCAGCGCAGCAGGCGACACCGCCGTTCAAGAGCGGCCGTCTTCGTAGGTAACGCGCCAGATGGTGCCGTTGCCGTCCTCGGTGACGATCAGCGAGCCGTCCTTGGCGATGGCGATACCGACCGGGCGGCCCCAGACGGCGTCGTTCGAGATAACGAGGCCGGTCATGAAGTCCTCATATTCGCCGGTCGGCTTGCCATCCCTGAATTTGAGCCTCACCACCTTGTAGCCGGTCCTGGCGCCACGGTTCCACGAACCATGCATGGTGACGAAGGCGTCACCCTGATAATCCGCCGGAAAGTTGTTGCCGTCGTAGAAGGCTATGTTCATCGGCGCCGAATGCGCCTGCATCAGCACGTCGGGGACAGTGGCCTTGCCGGCGAGGTCGGGCCGCTCGCCCTGATGGCGCGGATCCTCGTGATTGCCGATGTAGTACCAAGGCCAACCATAGAATCCGCCGTCCTTGACTGCAGTTGCAAATTCGAACGGCACATTGTCGCCGAGTTCGTCGCGCTCATTGACGACGCACCACAATGCGCCGGTGGCGGGCTGCACGGTCATGCCCGTACAGTTGCGCAGGCCGGTGGCGACAGTTCGGGGATTTTTCCCATCCGGGTCGAAGGCGAGCACATCGGCACGGCCGTCCTCGGAGCCCCAGGCCGCACCGAGCGGCTTTGAGTTCACCCAGGCGTCCAAGCCATCATCCGGCTCCTCCATGTCCTCGCCGACGTTCGACGCGGAGCCAACCGACAGATAAAGCGTCTTGCCGTCCGGCGAGAAGGCGATGTCGCGGGTCGTGTGACCACCCGACGGGATTTCCGCGACAATGGTTTCTGGTTTGCCGGATGCCTTCAGGTCGCCGTCGCGATAAGGAAAGCGGACGATGCTGTCGCTGTTTGCGACATAGACCCATTGCGGCTTGTCTCCTGGCGGATAGAAGGCGATGCCGTAGGGATAACTGAGCCCCTTGGCGAAGATCGCTTTCTCGATGGGCTTGGCGCTGTCCTCGGCGAGACGGTAGACACGTATCTGGTCGGCATGGCTGTTGGCAACGAACAGGTCGCCATTCGGAGCGACGCGCACGACGCGCGGATTGACGATGCCGGATGCGATCAGTTCGGCCGAAAAGCCCGGCGGCAAATCTGGCTTGGCGCTTTCGGGCCGTTCCGCCACGCCGGCGCCGTTCGAAGCGGATTGGGCGGGATCGGCTGGCGGCATGTCTTGCGCCCCGATCAGGCGGCGGGTGCCAGGCCTGTCGGCGTGCCAATCGCCAAAAGCGGCTTCGCCTTTGAGCACCTTCTGATCCGCCTGCTGGGCGGCTGCCGGTGTCGCAACAAGGAGAGCAGCGGCAATGGCCGCAAAGCCGCCAGATCGGATCATCAACGTCCTCCGGGATTCGCCTCGAAAAGGGCAAACGGGATGAGGCATTGGTCGTTCCAAGCGGCCGTCCAGCACACGAGGATTTGAAGCCGAACCCCGATTCACTTGCCGGCGGCGTAGAAATCGTCGTCGAGGCGCTTTTCCAGCGCGACCAGATCGGCCGGCAGCGGCAAGCCCATGGCCCGCATCTCTTGCAGCTTCTCGCGCAACTGCTCTTGCACCTCGTGCTGATCCTCTGGCTGGTTGATCATTTCTTCGAGCAGCAGGCTGATCTGGGCCTTGAACGATTCCAGCGCCATTCTTTTTCTCCTTGCGGCAGGCCGCGGCGGCTCCTAGCGCAGCATGCGCGAAATCAGCTGCGCGGTATAGTCGACCATCGGTACTATGCGCGCATAATTCAGCCGCGTCGGCCCGATGACGCCGAGCGCACCGACGACGCGGGCGTCCTTGTCGCGATAGGGTGCCACCACCAGTGATGAGCCCGACAGAGAAAACAGCTTGTTTTCCGAACCGATGAAGATGCGCACGCCCGGGCCCTCCTCGGCGAGGTCGAGGAGCTGGATCAGTCCGTCCTGGGTTTCGAGATCCTCGAAGAGATGCCGCAGCAATTCGATGTCGGCCTGGGCAGTGACGTTTTCCAGGAGATTGGCGCGGCCGCGCACGATAAGCCGCCCAGGCACCCCGCTTTCGGCGCCTGCCCAGACCGCCAGGCCCTTCTCGACCAGATCCTGTGAAAGCGTATCGAGGGCTGCCCTGGTCTCTTCCTTGATGCGGGCGATCTCGACCCGCGCTTCGGCCAGGGTGCGGCCGCGAATATGGGCGTTGAGGAAATTGGAGGCTTCGTGCAATTGCGAGACGGTGATGCCGGCGGGCAGATCGACGACGCGATTTTCGACGTCGCCGTTCTGCGAGACCAGCACGGCCAACGCCTTGGTCGGCTCGAGCTGGATGAATTCGATGTGCTTCAGCGCCACCTCGTTCTTGGCGGCGAGCACAAGGCCGGCGCCGCGCGACATGCCGGACAGCATCTGGCTGGCCTCGGTCAGCATATGCTCCAGCGTCGCGCCCGAGCCGGAGGCGCGCACCTGCGCCTCGATGGTGCGGCGCTCCTCGTCGGAGAGGTCACCGAGTTCCATGAACGCATCGACGAAGAAGCGCAGGCCAGCCTGGGTCGGCAGACGGCCGGCCGAAATATGCGGCGCATAGATCAGGCCGAGATGCTCGAGGTCGCTCATCACGTTGCGGATGGTGGCCGGCGATAGCGACGACGGCAGGATGCGCGACAGGCTGCGCGAGCCGACCGGCTCGCCATCCCTCAGATAAGAATCGACGATGCGCCGGAAGATGTCGCGCGAACGCATGTCGAGCGATTGAAGCGCGGGCGATTGCAGCGCGTGCGACGGGAGCACGTGCGATTGCGAACCGGGATCGACTGCCTTGGTCATTTCGAGCCAAAAACCTCCGGCCCGAAGATATAGACTTCCGCGGCGTCGGCGCAACCGGTCCATTTTCCTTTGCGCCTCACGCCCCGTGCGGCTACAAGCCGGCCAAGATCCCGAAGAAAGAAAGAAGCCTGAATGCGCCCTTCCAAACGCCAGTTCGACGAAATGCGCCCCATCTCCTTCGAGCGCGGCGTCTCCAAGCATGCGGAAGGCTCGTGCCTGGTGAAGTTCGGCGACACGCATGTGCTGTGCACGGCCAGCCTGGAGGAAAAGGTGCCGGGTTGGATGCGCAACTCCGGTAAGGGCTGGGTGACGGCGGAATACGGCATGCTGCCGCGTTCGACCGGCGAGCGCATGCGCCGCGAGGCTTCGGCCGGCAAACAAGGCGGCCGCACGCTGGAGATCCAGCGGCTGATCGGCCGCTCCCTGCGCGCCGTGGTCGATCTGCAGGCGCTCGGCGAGCAGCAGATCACCGTCGACTGTGATGTGATCCAGGCCGATGGCGGCACGCGCACCGCTTCGATCACCGGCGGCTGGGTGGCGCTTTACGATTGCCTGCGCTGGATGGAAGCCCGCCAAATGGCGAGCCTGGGCAAGGTGCTGAAGGATCACGTTGCGGCGATCTCCTGCGGCATCCATGATGGTCAGCCGGTCATCGACCTTGACTATATCGAGGATTCCTCGGCCGGAACCGACGCCAATTTCGTCATGACCGGCAAGGGCGGCATCGTCGAGATCCAGGGCACGGCCGAGGGCGAACCGTTCTCGGAAGAGCAGTTCGCGGCCTTGATGGGGCTGGCCAAGAAAGGCATTCAGCGCCTGGTCAGCCTGCAGCAGATGGCGGTGGACTGATCTTCAGGTTATGACGATGAGGGTGACGATCCTGTGACTCCTTCCGCAATCCTGGAATCAGCACTCTACGTGACGGATCTCGCTGCCGCGGAACGGTTCTATTCGGGCGTCCTCGGGCTCGATCCGCTCGGCAAGGTCGAGGGCAGGCATCTCTTCTTCCGCTGCGGCGACGGCGTGCTGCTTATCTTCAATGCCGAGGCGACGAAAGTGCCGCCGCCGGCCGACGCCAGGCTGCCAGTGCCGCCGCATGGCGCCGTCGGCGAGGGCCATCTCTGTTTCGCCGCAAGCGCCGACGAGATCGTGCGCTGGAAAGCGCACCTGGAAGCAAAGAGCATCGCCATCGAAAGCGAGTTCGAGTGGCCGCAAGGCGGCCGCTCGATCTATATTCGCGACCCCTCGGGCAATTCGATCGAATTCGCCGAGCCAAGAATCTGGGGCATCTGATGCATTCGCAGACTGTTCATTCGCCAATTGTTCATTCGCTTGATGGGCATAAGATCGTCGTCGCAAGCCACAATGCCGGCAAATTGCGCGAATTCGCCGATCTGATGGCGCCGTTCGGCATAGAAGCGAGGTCCGCCAAGGAATACGGCTTGCCGGAACCGGACGAGACCGGCACCACTTTCGAGGAGAACGCGCTCATAAAAGCCTTGGCCGCTGCCAAGGCCACTGGATTGCCGGCGCTGTCGGACGATTCCGGCCTATGTGTCGATGCGCTCGACGGCGCACCCGGCGTCTACACTGCCAACTGGGCCGAGACGCCGGACGGCCCCCGCGACTTCGGCATGGCCATGCAGCGCACGGAAGTGGCCTTGCAGGAAGTTGGCGCGATCGCGCCTGCTCAGCGCAAGGGCCGCTTTGTCGCGGTCATCTGCCTAGCCTTTCCCGACGGCCAGGCTGAATATTTTCGCGGCGAGGTCGAAGGTACGCTGGTATGGCCGCCGCGCGGCGAACTCGGCTTCGGCTACGACCCGGTGTTCTTGCCCAACGGGTTCGAAAAAACCTTCGGCGAGATGACCGCTGAGGAAAAACATGGCTGGAAGCCGGGCCAGCCGACAGCATTGTCGCACCGCGCCCGCGCCTTCCAGAAATTCGCGCAAGCCCGATTGGCCGCGGCATGACCATGCTGCTCGACCGCAGCCCGGGTTTTGGCGTCTACATCCACTGGCCGTTCTGCGCGGCCAAGTGCCCCTATTGCGACTTCAACAGCCATGTCCGCCACCAGCCGGTCGACCAGGAGCGTTTTGCGCGCGCCTTCGAGGCCGAGTTGGCGACCATGCGCGGCCGCACCGGGCCGCGCGAGGTGACAAGCATCTTTCTCGGTGGCGGTACGCCGTCGCTGATGAAGCCGCAGACCGTGGCGGCGGTGCTGGATGCCGTGGCGAAGAACTGGACGGTACCAGATGGCATCGAGGTGACGCTGGAGGCCAATCCTTCCTCGGTCGAGGCCGAGCGCTTTCGCGGCTATCGCGCGGCGGGCGTCAACCGGGTGTCGCTTGGCGTGCAGGCGCTGAACGACAAGGATCTGCGCTTTCTCGGCCGTTTGCACAATGTCGATGAGGCCCTGCATGCGATCGGCCTGGCGCGCGAGATTTTCCCACGGTTGTCCTTCGACCTGATCTACGCGCGGCCGGACCAGACGCCTGAAGCGTGGCAGACGGAACTCGAGCAGGCGATCGGCCACGCCGCCGACCATCTGTCGCTGTACCAGCTGACCATCGAGGAAGGCACGCCGTTCCATGCACTGCATGCAGCAAGGAAATTCATCATTCCAGACAACGATGTTGCCGCCGATCTCTATGCGTTGACGCAGGAGATCACCGCCGCGCACGGACTGCCGGCCTACGAGATTTCCAACCACGCCAGGCCCGGCGCTGAAAGCCGGCACAATCTCACCTACTGGCGCTATGGCGAATATGTCGGCGTCGGTCCCGGCGCGCATGGCCGTTTCGTCGAGAGCGGGCGGCGCGTGGTGACAATCGCCGAGAAAATGCCGGAGACCTGGGCCAATCTGGTCGAGGCCAAGGGCCATGGCGTCACCGGCGGCGAGATCCTAACGCGATCGGAAGAAGCCGACGAGTTCCTGCTGATGGGGCTGAGGCTGGCGGAAGGCATCGACCTTTCCCGCTACGAGGCGTTTTCCGGGCGCGGCCTGTCGACGGCACGGCTGTCGGTGCTGCAGGACGAAGGCCTGGTGGCGCCGATCGGCAATGCCCGCCTGCGCGCCACGCCGGCCGGCATGATCGTGCTCGATGCCGTCGTGGCGGATCTGGCCAGATAGTACCGGTGAAGAACGTTCTCTTCGTCTGCAGCCAGAATCGCTTGCGCAGCCCGACGGCGGAGCAGGTGTTTTCCGGTCGCAGGGACATCGAGGTCGCTTCGGCCGGCACCAATCACGATGCCGACACTCCGTTGACGCACGAACTTGTCGCCTGGGCCGATATCATCTTCGTGATGGAAAAGGCGCACCGCGGCAAACTGCAGCAGAAATTCAGGGCCAGTCTAAGGAAGGCTCGGGTGATCTGCCTCGATATTCCCGACGACTATGAATTCATGGACCCGGAACTGGTCCGGTTGCTGGCGGTGAAGGTATCGCGATATCTCTGAAGGCTGTCGCGCTACTGCGCCTTCGTCATCCTCGGGCTTGACCCGAGGATCCATGCCGCTACCCTTGTCGAAGAATGCTGCGGTAGAATAATTCTGAACTGTCGAAACGCTTGAATATTACGGCATGGATCCGGGTGTCTGCGCCGCGTCGCTGCGCTCCTTGCTCCGTCCCAGGATGACGAAAAGAGGATCAAGCGTCGTGCTTGAAACGACGCTTGCCGCGGTCCTTCTCGGCATGCGCTTCTCCGGAGCGGGTCTGCTTGATCTCGCTCTTGTCGCGCGGAGCAGAATGCTGGTCGCCTGTGGGATGTGATGCTGCGCCATCGCGGGCGCTTTTTGTTTCGAGACGGGTGATGAAAATATCGAAGCGATTGGGCATCGTCCGGTCAGTGCTCCGTCGTGCTGTCGGTTTCGGTTACGGGCTTGCTCTCTGCCAATGGCTGGCGTGCGAGCGGTTTCCTGGCCTCGCCATCCGCGTTGCCACGCAGGCTCTTGTCGCCTGGCGCGGCGAAGCGCTTGCGGCCGGCATAATAGGGTTCGAAAACGTCCTGTATCGTCAGGCTGTCCATCCTGCTCCTCCCGAGATCAGGGTTAAAATTCGCCGGCAACGGTTTCGTTCCCTACTATGGCAAAGGCATGGCGGCCGGTTCACGTCGGGACCCCGTTTGGAACCGGGCGTTTGCAACCCAGGCTTTTGCAACCAGGCGTGAGCCGTGCCAAACAGGGTCGAACGGAGTTGTGCAGGTGACCGGCGAATTGGCCAAACGCAGTTATGTGGTCGGGCAGACCGAGATCGCCGCCCGGCCGCTCGAGCCGGCGTTCTATCTGGTGGCTACGCCGATCGGCAATCTCGCCGACATCACGCTGCGCGCGCTGGAAACGCTCGCCGCCGCAGATATCGTCGCCTGCGAGGACACGCGTGTTTCGCGCGTCCTGCTCGACCGCTACGGCATCCGCCGCCGCACCACCGCCTATCACGAGCACAATGCCGCCGAGGCCGGGCCGAAGCTGATCGCGGCACTGCTGGCCGGGCAGAGCGTAGCGCTGATCTCTGATGCCGGCACACCGCTCATCTCCGATCCCGGCTACCGGCTGGTTGGCGAGGCGCTGGAACGCGGCATTCGTGTCGTGCCGATCCCCGGACCGTCGGCGCCACTTGCCGCTCTGACGGCATCCGGCCTGCCTTCGGACGCCTTTCTGTTTGCCGGCTTCCTGCCGGTGAAGACCGGCCAGCGGCTGACGCGGCTGGAAGCGCTGAAGGCGGTGCCGGCAACGTTGATCTTCTTCGAATCGCCGCGCCGGCTGGCCGAGACGCTCAGTGCCATGGTCGAGGTGCTGGGCGGCGCCCGCAAGGCGGCGATCGGCCGCGAGTTGACCAAGACTTTCGAGGAGATGCGGACCGGCACCCTGCAGTCACTCGCCGGCCATTACGCGGCAGCCGATACGCCTAAGGGCGAAATCGTCATCTGCGTCGGCCCGGCCGATGCGGTCGCTGATGAGCCTGAAGACATCGACCGGCTGCTGCTTTCGCTGGCGGCCGAGATGCCGGCCTCCAAGGCGGCGGCGGAAGCCGCCAAGATGACGGGTGGCCAAAAACAGACGCTCTACCGACGGCTGCTCGACCTCAGGAATGCCGGAAGAGACGGGGCCGGCGGAGACCGCGATGGCTGAACGGCGGAGCGCCAGCCGGCAAAAGGCCTACCGGCGCGGCCATCACGGTGAATGGCTGGCGGCGGCGGCGCTGATGCTGAAGGGCTACCGGATTCTTGCCCGCCGCCACCGTACCAGGTTTGGCGAGATCGACCTGATCGCGCGGCGTGGCGATTTGGTGCTGATCGTCGAGGTCAAGGCACGCCGTACGCTGATCGAGGCGATGGAGGCCGTCGGCCGCGAATCGGAGCGCCGCATCGAAGGCGCGGCCGATTTCTGGCTGTCGCGCCAATCCGACTACGGAAAATTATCGGTGCGCTTCGACATGGTGGCGGTATTGCCGTGGCGCTGGCCGGTGCATGTCGAGAACGTTTTTTACGGGGGGAACTAGGTCATTCCCGAAGTGGGGTCGGTTTTGCCGCGATCTCCGGTTCAGATTCGATTGCCTGTCGTCTCGTCGATGGGAACAAGCAAGTAGCGCCATTTGCCGCCTGGATCATGTGCCGACGCTCACCTGGATTCGCTCAATCGATCGGTTTGTCGACCTGGTCTCCGCCCAGCACTGACTGGAACAAAAGCGTTCCTGCGTTGTTCTCCAACCGTCCTGATGTTCGACGGGCTGGTTCAAATGCCGATCAGGGCAGTCCTCGTGGCAGGCGTGCGAGGACAGGGATGGCGAGGCAAATGGATCCTGACGATCTCAACCAGGAACGGATCGTCACCGTGTTCGGCGGAACTGGCTTTCTCGGGCGCAGGATCGTGACGCGGCTCCTGGAAAGGGGTTTCACGGTGCGCGCCGCATCTCGCCATCCGGCTCGCGTGGCCCTGGTCTTTTCCTCGATTACAAGGATGCCCGAAGCAGTCGAGGCGGATATATTGGATGCGTCCTCGATTGGGTCGGCCATTACCGGATCACAGGCGGTCGTGAATGCTATCAGTCTTTACGTCGAGCAGGGCGTCCAGACCTTTGAACGCGTCCATGTGAAAGCCGCGGCCGATCTCGCTGCCGTGTCGCGCAAGGTCGAGATCGATCAGTTCGTCCAGATTTCAGGGATCGGCTCCGATCCTCAATCGGATTCGAATTATATAAGGGCACGTGGGCGCGGAGAAGTTGCCGTGGGAAACGCATTTCCCGGCGCTTTCATTGTGCGTCCCGCCGTCATGACAGGACCTGACGACGCTTTCCTCACGACCATTGTGAGGCTGATACGCCTCCTGCCGGTCTATCCGCTGTTCGGCGATGGTGGCACACGGCTTCAGCCGGTCTATGTGGCCGACGTCGCGGAAGCAGTGAGCCGGCTGATCGACGGGCGAAGCCACAAGGGTTCATCCATATTCGAATTCGGGGGCCCGCGTATCTATACCTATAAGGAATTGCTTCGGGAGATCGCCCGACAGCTCGATACGCACGTAAAGCTGATGCCGGTGCCGTTTGCTGTATGGAACGCCTTGGCTGGCGTCGCGGAACTCCTCCCGGCTGCCCCCATAACGCGCAACCAGATCGATCTTATGCGTCAGGATAATGTGGCAGCAATCGACGCGCCGGGCCTGAAGGAACTCGACATCGAGCCGCGGGATATCGACGAGGTGATCCGCGTGATCGAACAGCGCCGTGGCGTAGGCTCGCGCTCGTCTCCGCCTTAGGACGGCCCTCTGATCCTGGCGGGAACCTATCGCCGCGCGACAGGTTGGTCGAGCTTGAAGCCAATGAAAGAAGGAAAAGAACCATGGCCAGATGCGATCAATGCGGGAATGACTACGACAAGGCTTTCAAAGTGACGATGGCCGAGGAGACCTACACATTCGACAGCTTCGAATGCGCGGTCCAGAAACTTGCTCCGACGTGTCCGCATTGCGGATGCCGGATCATCGGACATGGCGTCGAACAGGATGACATCATCTACTGCTGCGCACATTGCGCCGCTGAGGAAGGTGCGAGCGCGCTGACCGATCGCGCGCCTTGATGCACCTCCTTTGGCGTCTCCAGGGCGACCATTCCGAATGACTGCGCCGGCTCATCCCCATATGGCCAGTGCTGTCAGCCCGACGACGACCAGCCGAGGTCCAGGCGCGCCGAGGTCAAGGCCGCCGCACCTGGACAAGTCGCTCCACAATGCCAGCCACCTCCTCTGGAATGGCCGGTATGGTGCCCGATTTCCGTGTCGACCCGAAATCGAGGCCGGCGAAAAAGAGACCTGGAACAGCGCCGACGCCATCCTCGTGGACGGGCTGGCCGGCCGCATCGAGCGCGCCAGGAAGCCGGACCCATGAGAAATCGCCGGTGAAACCCGTGCACCAGATCACTGATCTGATGCCGCTCGCCGTCCAGTCGAGGGAGCGGATCGGAGGATCGGGCAAGCGCGGGGCAACCGTCTCGGCTGGATCATCCTCGGCCAGGGGCGCATCGAGGCCGGCGCGCTCAATGTACTCGTCGACCAGGCGCTTGGCATTCGCCGAAACCTCGTCGGCAAATCGCATATGGTCGTCGAGTTCGTCACCGAAGACGAGGCTGCCATTCTCCACGCCCCTGAAGCGGCCGAGCAGCACCACGCCCTGTGCACCCAGCGATTGCAGGCTGATTGTATGGGTCGCGCCGACCAGCGCGCGGGCCTGCAGCTTGCCGGAGGGGAGGACGAGTTCCTTGCGCGGAACGTCGAGAAAACCGGACAGCGTCAGCCATTTAAGTATGTTGCCCCCGCGGTAGCGCCGCACCCAACGGCCGTTGCGGCTGGTCGCCAAAAAGACCGCACGTCCGGCCACCGCCAGATCCTCGGCGATCTGGCCGCCCGACTGGCCGCTGCCGACCACCAGCACCGCGCCATTCTCGAACTCGGCCGGGTTGCGATAAGCCGAAGAATCGACTTGGCGAACTGCCGCCGGCAAGTCCGCCGACCCTGGTGGCCGGACCTGTCGGTTCTGGTCGCCGGTGGCGATCACCACATTGCGCGCCAGAAGCACGCCACGAGCCGCCGTAGTGACGCGAAAGATCCCATCGTCTCTCGTCAGCTCTTGAACCGGAGTTTGGGTGCTTACCGGCAGGCGGTGCCGCTCGGCATAGCCTTCGAGATACGCGACAAATTCATGGTGGGTTATCGCGCCCCAGGGCTCCGGCCCCTCGTAGGAATCACCGGGTAAGATGGAGCGAATGGTCGGCGAATTCAGTCGAAACGAATTCCATCGCTGCGTTCGCCACGTTTCGCCGATCCGGCCTCGATCGAGCACACGGTGGTCGCGGCCCTGCCGTTTCAAGAAGTAGCTGACGCCGAGCCCCGCCGGACCGGCGCCAATAACGAGGGCGTCAAGAACTTCGCTCATGCATTCCCCCTGCCAACCATACGTCCACAAGATCGTATGGCTCGGCTTCGGGCAAGAACAGAGTTCCGGCTGGGATTGCGCTATCCGCGCCGGCTCACCCCCAGATTGCCAGCCCCGCCAGGCCGACGATGCCCACGACCAGCCGCCACCAGCCGAACAGCGCATAGCCATGGCGCGAGACATAGTCGAGCAGGAAGCGCACGACGATTAGCGCGGTGACGAAGGCGGCGACGAAGCCGACGGCGATGATAGGCAGGTCGGCACTGCTCAGCACATTGCGGTTCTTGAACAGGTCGAAGGCGAAGGCGCCGACCATGGTCGGGATGGCAAGGAAGAAGGAGAATTCCGCCGCCGCCCGTTTGTCGACCCCGAGCAGCAGCGCGCCGACGATGGTCGAACCCGAGCGCGATGTGCCGGGGATCAGCGACAAGCACTGGAACAGCCCGATCTGCAGATAGAGCCTGGTCGGGAACCGCTCGACATCGTGGTAATATGGCTTCGGCTTCATGCGATCGACCAGCAGCAGGATGACGCCGCCGATGATCAGCATGATGCAGATCAGCCGCGGCGATTCGAACAGCACCGTCTTGATGAAATCATGCGCCAGCGCGCCGACGACGGCCGCCGGCAGGAACGCGATGAGAATGCCAAGGACGAAATGCCGCGTCAGCCGATCGTATGGCAGTTCGAGCAGCATCTTCCAGAGCCGGCGGAAATAGACGCTGAGGATCGCCAATATGGCGCCGAGCTGGATCAGGATCTCGAAGGCCTTGCCGGTCGAATGAAAGCCGAGGAAATGGCCGGCGAGCAGGATATGACCGGTCGAAGACACCGGAATAAACTCGGTCAGGCCCTCGAGCATGCCGAGCAGCAGCGCTTCGACGACGGTCTGGCTTTCCATGGCAACCTCGGCGTTGGAGGGAGGGCTTGAGAAAACGGCTTGCTTGTCACGGCGCGGAACTCCCCCTATAGGTCGCAGCACCCTGACAGCCCCTGAATCGGGCGGCCAAGACTTACCGGCGCAGCCGGCGATTTGCCAGTGCGCTCTATTATCGCGGGACCATGCTAACGCTTTTCCACCATCCGATGTTCGCCAGCTGCCGCTTCGTCCGCCTCGCCTTTGGCGAGTATGGCGAGGAACTGGCACTGATCGAAGAGAAGCCGTGGACGCGGCGCAAGGAGTTCCTGGCGCTGAACCCGGCCGGCACGCTGCCGATCCTGCTTGCCGAGGGCGACGTGCCGATTGTTGGCGCAGTGGTCATTGCCGAATATCTCGACGAGACGCGCGGCGTACTCAAGCGCGACAAGCGGCTATTCGCCGAAGACCCGTTGGAACGCGCCGAAATCCGCCGGCTGACCGACTGGTACCTCAACAAGGCGGAAAGCGAGGTTACCCGGCATCTGGTGCGCGAGCGCGTCCTGAAGCCGGTCATGCCGGAAACGGCGGGCGGCGGCTCGCCCGATTCGGCGGCGATCCGCGCCGCCCGCGCCAATATCCGCCAGCACATGAAGTACACCAACTGGCTGGCCGGCACCCGTCATTGGCTGGCCGGCAACAAGGTCACCTATGCCGATCTCGCGGCGGCGGCGGCACTGTCGGTGCTCGACTATCTCGGCGAGATCGACTGGCGCGAACACAGCGCTGCGCGCGAATGGTATACCAGGGTGAAATCACGGCCTTCGTTCCGGCCGCTTCTGTCCGACCGGGTGCGCGGCCTGTCGCCGGTGTCACATTATGCGGACCTCGATTTCTGACGCGGCAAAGCTGCGCGCGCTCATCGACCGCGAGGCGCGGAACGCCGGCTTCGACGCTGTTGCCGTCACGACGCCCGATGCGATCCCGCAGGCGCCGGCCCGGCTAGCCGAATTCGTTGCCGACGGCTTTCACGGATCGATGGACTGGATTGCCGAAACGCTCGAGCGGCGAGGCAAACCGACGGCGCTTTGGCCGGAGGTCCGCTCGATCATCGTGCTGGCGATGAATTACGGCCCCGACCACGACCCACGCGACATCCAGACAAAGCGCGACCGCGGCGCGATCTCCGCCTATGCGCAGAACCGCGATTATCATGACGTGATGAAAGGCCGGCTGAAGGCGATCGCCG
This sequence comes from Mesorhizobium sp. M1295, assembly GCF_040318135.1. Classification (NCBI taxonomy): domain Bacteria; kingdom Pseudomonadati; phylum Pseudomonadota; class Alphaproteobacteria; order Hyphomicrobiales; family Phyllobacteriaceae; genus Mesorhizobium; species Mesorhizobium sp. M1295. The sequence continues at coordinate 171,575 of NZ_JAMYLU010000005.1, read as the reverse complement.
GCAAGCTCGTGGCGCGCACCGGCGGCGACGTCAAAGTGTTTGTCGACACCGCGCCGGTGATGGAAAAGCCGCTGGCCGAGGCGGCCGGCCTCGGCTGGCAAGGCAAGCACACCAACCTGGTCAGCCGCGCCCATGGTTCCTGGCTGTTCCTCGGCACTATCTTCACGACGGCCGAGCTGGTGCCGGACGCGCCTGAGGACGATCATTGCGGCTCCTGCCGCGCCTGTCTCGACGCCTGCCCGACGGACGCCTTTCCGGCGCCTTACCGGCTCGATGCGCGGCGCTGCATTTCATACCTCACCATCGAGAACAAAGGACCGATCCCACATGAGTTCCGGGAAAAGATCGGCAATCGCATCTACGGCTGCGACGACTGCCTGGCCGCCTGTCCGTGGAACAAATTCGCCCAAGCTGCCTCCGAGGCTAAGCTTGCCGCCCGCGCGGACTTGCGCGAACCGCCGCTCGCCGAGCTGCTTTGCCTGAACGACGCTGCCTTCCGCGCGCTTTTTTCGGGCTCGCCGGTCAAGCGCATCGGCCGCGACCGTTTTATCCGCAACGTGCTGATCGCGGCCGGCAATTCCCAGGACTTGTCGCTGGCCGGCGCCGTCCGCGCGCTGCTCGACGACGCCTCGCCGCTGGTTCGCGGCGCTGCGGTATGGGCGCTGGCGCGGCTTGTGCCGGGTCGGGAGTTTGCCGAACGCGCCGCAGCCGCTTTGCAACTAGAAGGTGACGAGGCGGTGAGAGGCGAATGGCTTCTGGCCCTGGCAAAGCCGATCGAGGCGCATACATGACAAAAAAGCAGATTTTCATCTTCGGCGCCGGTTATTCGGGCAAGGCCTTCGCCCGCGCCAACAGGGATGCCGACACACCGATCTTCGGTACAACACGGTCGCTGGAAAAATTCGCGGCGCTGCGGCAAGCCGGTATCGTGCCGCTGCGTTTCGATGGCACGCTGACCTCCGAAATCGGCGATGCGCTTGGGAAGACAACCCATCTCGTCGTCTCGGTCGCGCCGGACGAGGCCGGCGACCCGGTGCTGGGCGCGGCACGCGAGGTGATCGCGGCCAACATGCCGGAGCTCGAATGGATCGCCTATCTCTCCACCGTCGGCGTCTATGGCGACCATGGCGGCAACTGGGTGGACGAGGCCGCCGAATGCCGGCCGTTGTCGAAGCGGTCGGTGATGCGTGTCGCAGCCGAGCAGGATTGGCTGCAACTGGGCCACGACATCCACCGGCCGGTGGCGATCCTGCGGCTTTCCGGCATTTATGGGCCGGGCCGCAACGCCCTGGTCAATCTCGAAAACGGCACCGCCCGGCGACTGGTCAAGCCGGGCCAGGTGTTCAACCGCATCCATTGCGACGATATTGCCGGCGCTCTCTGGCATCTAGCCGAAGGCGATCGCGGCGGCATCTTCAACGTCACCGACGACCTGCCGGCGCCGCCGCAGGACGTCGTCGCCTATGCCGCCAGGTTGATGGGCATCGAGCCGCCGCCCGAAATTCCGTTCGAGACCGCCCAACTTTCGCCCATGGCGCGGTCCTTCTATGGCGAGAACAAGCGTGTCGCCAACGCGGCGATCAAGGCGGCCGGCTATGGCTTTCGCTTCCCCGACTACCGCTCGGCTCTCGACGCCATGTGGGCGAGCGGCGACTGGCGCGACGGCGAGGCGCGCAGTCCGATGAAACGGTCGTGATCGATACGTTGCGCGGGGCGTGGTATGATGCGGTTCAAATCGCGGAGGGGTCCAGCTTGGGGAAGACGTTAAAGCGAGCCTTGCCGGGAAAAACACTGCTGCTGACGGCAGCACTGGCCGTCGCCGGCCTAACGCTTGCCGCGCAAACGGCGAGCGCTGAGCAACGGGCAAAAGAGCTGTTCGGCGCCAAAAAGCTGCCGGCACTCGCAGCAGCGCAATCGATCGGCTTTTATTCCAAAGGCTGTTTTTCCGGCGGCGTCGCGCTGCCCATGGACGGCCGGCACTGGGAGGTGATGCGACCGTCGCGCAACCGCCGTTGGGGCCATCCGGCAATGATCGCGCTAATCGAGAAACTATCACGCGATGCTGCAGCCGACGGCTGGCCGGGCCTGCTGATCGGCGACATCTCGCAACCGCGCGGCGGACCGATGCTTACCGGCCATGCCTCGCACCAGATCGGCCTCGACGCCGACATCTGGCTAACGCCGATGCCCGACCGCAAGCTTTCGACCGAAGAGCGCGAAAACATCAGCGCTACCTTGATGGTCGATGAAAAGACCCATCTGGTAAAGGATGGCCTGTGGACGCCGATGCACACGCGGCTGTTGAGGCGCGCCGCGAGCTATCCCGAAGTCGAGCGCATCCTGGTCAATCCAGGGATCAAGAAGAAGCTCTGCGACACGGTCAAAGGCGACCGCAGCTGGTTGCGCAAGGTCAGGCCGTTCTGGGGCCACGATTACCACTTCCACATTCGTATCGGCTGCCAGCCTGGGTCACCCGACTGCAAGGCGCAGGAAGCGACGGCGCCAGGCGATGGCTGCGACCAGGCGCTGGCCTGGTGGTTCACCGAGGAGCCGTGGCGCCCCAACAAGAATCCGGACAAGCCGAAGGCACGCGACGTGATGACGATGGCGAACCTGCCCAGGCAATGCCAGTTCGTGCTCGACGCGCTGGCTCCGGCCTCGGCGGAAGCAGTCACCTATTATGGCGACGGCGTGCCGATCGCGGCCGTACCCGCTCCCGCGGCAGAGCCTTCGCCGCCGCCGACGGTCGCAGCCGGCGCGGCAGCGCTTCCGGCCTCGGCGAACGCCTTTGTGGCGACCCCCGAGATCCGCATTCCGCTGCCGCGGCCACGACCGGGGCACTGATGCGGGCAGCGTGTTCGCTGTCTGCATCCGTGCATCTCCACTTCGAAAACCGATTTCCCTTTTTGCGGTCATGCGCTAGTCAACGAGAGAACGGCGATACGCGTCGGGAACGGACGAGAGCATGCCAGGCGTAAGCGACGACGACACTCTGTTGCGGTTTCCGATTCTGATCGGCGACATAGGCGGCACCAATGCGCGCTTCTCGATCGTGCTTGACGCGAATTCCGAAGCCGGCGAGCCGACGATCGTCCAGACCGCCAACTTCAATACGATCGACGAGGCGATCCAGTCGGCCGTGCTCGACCGCTCGTCGGTCCGGCCGAATTCAGCTGTGCTGGCGGTAGCCGGTCCTGTCGAAAGCGACGAGATCCCGCTTACCAATTGCCCATGGATCGTCAAGCCGAGACAGATGTTCGCCAGTCTCGGTCTCAGCGACGTCGTGGTGCTCAACGACTTCGAGGCGCAGGCGCTGGCCGTCGTCGCGCTCGGCGAAGAGCATATGGAAAAGATCGGCGGTGACGCGCCGGAACCGAATTCCGGGCGGGTAGTGCTCGGCCCGGGAACCGGGCTCGGCGTCGCCGGGCTGGTCTATGCGCTGCATCACTGGATACCGGTGCCCGGCGAGGGCGGCCATATGGATATCGGCCCGCGCTCGCCGCGCGATTTCCAGGTGTTTCCGCATATCGAGAAGCTCGAGGGCCGCATCTCCGGCGAACAGATCCTGTCCGGGCGCGGCCTGGTCAATGCCTACCGGGCGGTGGCCAAGGCGGACGGCAAGCCGTCGCCCTTTACCACGCCCGCCGAGATCACCGCCGCGGCGCTGGCAAAGAACGATCCGGTGGCCGAAGAGGCGCTGTCGATCTTCGTCACCTGCCTGGGACGCACCGCCGGTGACCTCGCTCTGGTGTTCATGAGCCGCGGCGGCGTGTTTCTCACCGGCGGCATCGCGCAAAAAATCCTGCCGGCGCTGCGGACCGGCAATTTCCGCGCCGCCTTCGAGGACAAGGCGCCGCACAGTGCCCTGATGCGCAGCATGCCGGTCTATGTCATCACCCATCCGCTGGCGGCGCTTTTAGGGCTGGCCGCCTATGCCAGAAATCCGTCGCTGTTCGGCGTGCAGACGGCGGGGCGGCGCTGGCGGGTCTAGGATACACGCTGCGCCGCGACGAAGTTTCGCCATTCTCGGCCATAGGCAAGCCGTCATTGCGGCGTTAAGACGTTGCCGAATTGCAGCCCGGCCGAACCAAAACCACAAAGCGCTCCAACTTGACACTTCCAGCACCAACCAAAGGGAAAGTCCGGCCCGGCGAGATCGTGGCGGTGATCCGCCGCATCATCGCCGAGAACAGCCGCGATTACCGCTGGTACTATGTTCTTGCCGTGCTGTGCCTGGTGACGATCGCGGCGACGACCGCCTTCACCGCCTGGATCATGAAGGATGTCATCGACCAGATCTTCTACAAGCAGCGCGGCGATCTTATCGCGCTGATCAGCGTGTCGATTCTGGCCGCCTTCATGCTGCGCGGGCTGGCCAGCTACGGCCAGGCAGTGACGCTGGCCAAGATCGGCAACAATCTGGTGGCGCGCTATCAGCGCCGCATCTTCGACCACCTGATGAAGCTCGGCGTCAGTTTCTTCAACGACACCCGTTCGGGCCGGCTCGCCGCGCAGATCAACGAGAACGTCAACGGCATCCGCGATCTCCTGTCGATGACGCTGACATCGCTGGCACGCGATGCCGTATCGCTTGTCGCGCTGGTCGGCGTCATGATCTGGCAGGACCCGGTGCTCTCGGCGATGTCGCTGCTGATCGGGCCGCCTTTAATTTACAGTGTCACCTATCTGATGCGCCGGGTACGTCGCATCACTCGCGAATCGGTGCAGATCAACTCGCGGCTGATCGGCGCCATGCAGGAAGCGACGCAAGGCATCGCTATCGTCAAGGCCTTCACCCTGGAGGACGAGCTGTCGCGGCGCATCGGCGGCCTCGTCGCCGGCGCCGAGCAGCGGGCAAACAAGATCGCCCGCGTCTCGGAACGGCTGACGCCGATCTCCGAAATGCTGGCCGGCTTCGCCGTCGCCGGCGTCATCGCCTATTCCGGCTACCGGGCGACTGTCGGCGGCCAACCGCCGGGCGCGGTGTTTGCCTTCATCACCGCCCTGCTGCTTGCCTATGACCCCGCCAGGCGGCTGGCGCGTATGCAGGTCGGCATGGAAAAGTCGCTGGTCAATGCGCGCATGATCTACGAGCTTCTCGACCTCGAGCCGCAGCAGGGTGACGTGCCGGGAGCCGCCGAGGCGAAATTCACCTCTGGCGAAGTGCGCTTCAACAATGTGTCCTTCCGCTATTTCGAAGAGGCGCCGGTCCTGCAGGATCTGAGCTTTGTCGCCGCTGCCGGCAAGGTGACTGCCATCGTCGGAGCTTCGGGCGCCGGCAAGACGACGCTGGTTGCGCTGCTGCAGCGCTTCTACGACGTCGAGTCGGGCAGCATCGATATCGATGGCCAGGACATTTCAAAGGTCACCAAGCATTCGCTGCGCGGCTCGATCGCCTATGTATCGCAGCAGCCTTATCTGTTCGAAGGCACCATCCGCGACAACATCCGCTACGGCAGGCTGAGCGCCACCGACGCAGAGATTGAACGCGCCGCCCAACAGGCTGTGGCCGACGATTTCATTCGCCACCAGCCGCAAGGCTATGACACGCCCGTCGGCGAGAACGGCGTGACGCTGTCGGGCGGCCAGCGCCAGCGCGTATCGATTGCCCGCGCCATCGTGCGGCAGGCGCCGATCCTGCTGCTCGACGAAGCCACCTCGGCGCTCGACAACGAGGCCGAGGCCCGCGTCCAGCAGGCGCTGACCCATGTCATGGAAGGGCGCACCACCATCGTCATCGCGCACCGGCTGTCGACGGTGGTCAATGCCGACCATATCATCGTCCTGGAGCAGGGCCGGCTGGTCGAACAGGGCACGCATGCCTCGTTGATGGCCGACCCGCACAGCGTCTATGCGCGGTTCCACCGGGTGCAAGGCAGGAAAGGGCTGGGGCTTGTCGATGACGGCAAGCCAATCCAGACTGCGGCGCAACATGTCCGCGCGAAAAAGGCGGCCGGGAGACATTCATGAGTGACATACCGACCGCGAGTGAAATGGGCCTGGTGGTGGTCGGCGCGGCCGGCCGCATGGGCCAGGCGCTGATCCGCGCCATCCACACCATACCGGGCGCGCGTGTCGCCGGCGCCATCGCGCCGGCCGGATCGCCCCATGTCGGCAAGGATGCCGGCGAGCTGGCCGGCGTCGGCCGGCTCGGCGTGGCGATCGGGGACGATCCGCTGCCGGTCTTCGCCAAGGCCGACGGCGTGCTTGATTTCACCACCCCGGAAGCGACCGTCGAATTCGCCGGCTACGCGGCGCAGGCGCGCATCGCCCACATCATCGGCACCACCGGCTGTTCGGCCGAAGACAACGCCAGGATCGCGGCCGCCGCGCGGCACGCGACGATCGTCAAGTCAGGCAATATGAGCCTCGGCGTCAATCTGCTGGCGGTGCTGGTGGAGCAGGCGGCGCGCGCGCTCGATGCCGACGATTTCGACATCGAGATCCTGGAAATGCATCACCGGCACAAGGTCGACGCGCCGTCGGGAACGGCGCTGCTGCTCGGCGAAGCCGCCGCTAATGGGCGCGGCATCGACCTTGACGGGAACAGCGTGCGGTCGCGCGACGGTCATACCGGCGTGCGCAAGGCAGGCTCGATCGGTTTCGCCAGCTTGCGCGGCGGCTCGGTCGTCGGCGACCACAGTGTGGTGCTGGCCGGTACCGGCGAGCGCATCACGCTCGCCCACCATGCCGAGGACCGGGCGATCTTTGCCCGCGGCGCAGTCAAGGCAGCCCTGTGGGCGCGCGGCCGCAAGCCGGGCCTCTATTCGATGCGGGACGTGCTCGGCCTGACCAGTTGATCCATAAAAATTTGAAGGAGCAAATATGTCGAGAACTCTCGTGCTCGTGCGCCACGGCCAGAGCGAGTGGAACCTGAAGAACCTTTTTACCGGCTGGCGCGACGTCGACCTGACCGAACTAGGCCATACCGAAGCCAAGGCGGCCGGCGCCAAGCTCAGGGCGCGCGGCATGAAATTCGACATCGCCTTCACGTCGTCGCTGATCCGGGCGCAGAAGACCTGTCAGCACATTCTAGACGCTGTCGGCCAGAGCGGGCTCGAGACCATCCGCGACCAGGCGCTGAACGAGCGCGACTATGGCGATCTCTCCGGCCTCAACAAGGATGATGCGCGCAAGAAATGGGGCGAGGAGCAGGTGCATGTCTGGCGCCGCTCCTATGACGTGCCGCCGCCCGGCGGGGAAAGCCTGAAGGACACCGGCGCGCGCGTCTGGCCCTATTACCTGCACGATCTGCAGCCGCATGTGCTGCGCGGCGGCACCGTGCTGGTGGCGGCGCACGGCAATTCGCTGCGCGCGCTGATCATGGCGCTGGACGGCAAGTCGGGCGAGGAGATCGTCAAGCTCGAGCTCGGCACCGGTGTGCCGATCATCTATACGCTCAACGCCGATTCCACGGTAGCGTCGAAGGAAGTGCTGGAGCATTGAGCCGGAGAAGGAACGCGGCTTTCAAAAAAGCGCGTTGACACTCATCCTTTGCCCGCTTAATGAGCGCGCACCAGCCCAGATGGCGGAATTGGTAGACGCGCACGGTTCAGGTCCGTGTTCCGCAAGGAGTGGAGGTTCGAGTCCTCTTCTGGGCACCAAATTCCCGTTTCGAACTTTTGATAAGGTTCAGGAACCCCAAGAAAAAGCCCCGGTTTTGCCGGGCCTTTTTCTTGGCCGGATGTCCTCTGTCGCCCATGGTACCCCATAAGTATCCAATAATTATCCGTCCGGGTTAGGCAGCGATCTGTCGTTGCGGCAGCGCACCAGCGGAAGGATTTCGCCGGAGATCACTCTGGTGATCTTTTGCTGCTTGGCGTTGGTTACGACGGTCATGCACGCGCATCCGTAGCCGTGGCCGGAACCAGGCACATTGGTCTCGACGAATTGCCGCTCGTCAAAGGCCGGCACATTGTCGATGCCTTTGGGATCCGGTCGCCCCTGCATCTGCATCCACCAATCCCCGTCACTGTCGGTCAGGACGAGGTTGCCGGGTGTCGGGCTGGAGTACCAGCCACAACGGCGCTCGGCGTAGGCGGCGGCAGGCAAGGACATGATGGCCAGGCAGAAACAGGTAGCGAATAATGGGCGCATGAGAACCTTTACCTCCTTAAGTAAAGCAGGTCATGCCGCCGATAATCTGCGTTGACGCAGGTAACGAGGCGGCATGATTTTGTAGGCCTTATGGCCTCAACTTCGTGTCCACATTTTCTTCGATCAATCCGCAATGAAGCGTCACAGGCTTCCTTTGGACATCGCTTAGTGGACCGTCGATGAAATCGCAGCTGAGCAGATTGTCCGGACTGCTCTTGCGTGCGGATGCAACGTTGACGTTGACCTCGGGAGGGCCGGCAAGCCAGTCGAGACGCTTCGTGTCGACCTTTGTGCCGCCGATGTGAGCGTGGCCCGCTGTGCCCGCTATCTCGACCTCTTCGTCCTGCGGCGTGAGATCGATCTGGCCGACTTCGTTGGCGTGCTTCTCGGCACTCCGCTTCGGGTCACCGTAATAGGAGGCGAGGACAACGATCCCTTCCTTTTCAGTCGCGAGCTTGGCGGCTGCTTTTTTGGACAGCGTGACGTTGACGTCGAAGCCGAGGTCGCCCTGGGCTGTCGCCGGCACAGCACATGCTAACAGCGCAGATGCTGCAATCGTTACTGCGGGCAGTGATCTATAGCGTTTCACAATCCACCTCCTTTAGCCCCTCACGCAATGCCGATACCCCCGCATCCTTTCGTGTCTGGCTCCCGCATCACGCTCGCCGCCGGCTTCACCGTGAAACAACATTCAGACCAACGCGCGACAGTTGAGGATCTGCTGGAGGCAGATTCAAACGCTTCAATCTGTCGGCGGTTTCCTGCTCTATGTGCAGCCCCCAATCGGAAAAGAACCGGGTCAGGTCCTGATTTGCGACCGTACTGGCACGCAGGATGAAGGTTTGTACCTTGACCGCATCCTGCTTATTGGCATCGTCCAGTGGATGCTCGCGGTAATATCGGTGAAGCTTCGGATAGAAGTCCTCGCCGAGACCCCGGCGCAATTGATCGAACATGACCAGCCGCACCCAAAGCTCATCGTCGTCATCCGCGCTGGCGCATTTGTTTTTCATTGTCGAAATCGCGCGTCTTCCGCGCCAGATATCGCGCCGCCAGATCCAGCGGCGTCTTGCCGGTAGAGTCATCGCGCTCTTTCAAGCGGGACGGATGGCCAAAATGTGCCTGGGCATTGAGGGAATAGATATTGACCGTAGTTTCTACGATCTCGCCCCAGGTCCAATCCTCCTGCTGGTACATATGGCCGGTTTCATGCCAGATCGACCACGCTTGCCGCAGCTTATTCACGTCCAGCAAATCACCCATGTTGCTGCCGGGGACACCCATAAAATAGTTGCCAGCGTACATGTATATGCCGTCGTCGAAGACCTTCGCCGGTGTCACCGTGTCCTGCTGATAGTGCATGCGCAAACGGGATGCCCGATGAAGTTTGGAGGAACCGTCGAGACCGGATAGTGCATCGTACCAGCCTAGAATTTGCTCGAGGGCGTCGAGAATTTCCGCAGGGTCGTCCTGAGGCGCCCTCATATAGACTTTGCGGGTCGCGGTAATGGCAACACGCTCGCTTATCATCTCGACGAATGGCGCACCGGGCATGTCGGTGAGCATTTTACGCCAGTCTTCGAAGCTTGTTTTTCCCTTGACGTAGAGGGGGATCGAACTGCCGCCGCGCACGATTGCCACGTCGATCGGAGGCAGAGCCGCACTGAAGCCGCTGTAGGCGTAGCGGAAATGGATCAGCCCGTCGCGCTTCGCCGTGAAGTCGGTGCGCCCTTCCTTGGCAATGACCAATTGCGGGTCATCCTGGGGTCTTTCGTCATAGAAGCTGTTCATCGGGCCGATCATGATCATCAAGCCGTCGGGGGAAGGCGGCAGGCCTTCGGCCGTAACCGATACTGCCTCTCCCTTTCTCACGAACACACCGCTTGGCTGATCGTCCATCAGCTTCGTGCGTCTCAGCCTATTGGCCTCGGGTGTGGCTGCAGGCATCGGAGCGAGGCGATAGCGCTTGTTCAGATTGTCGAATTCCGACACCGCTGCCGACGCCGCTGCCGGTCGGTCGCCATTGCCGGCCGGATAAAGCAACCACTGGGCGTTATCGTCCAAGCTGGCGTCATAGACGATGATCTGAGCGTCGTCCGCACGTTCATTGGCCCTGACGTTGAGCGTCGTGCCGCTGTCATCCAGCTCGATGCCATAGCTGTTCAGATGCGGCTTGAAGCGCCATGCCTGCCCCTCAGCGGACTGCTCGTCCTTGAGGACGACACTCGTATTCCCGTTTTCGTCTTCGTCGCCCCCAGCAAGATACGTTCCGTATCGTCGAGACCGGATCTGATAGGTTGCGCCGTTCGTTTCCCCGGTCGCCCTGGTGATGGTCCATAGCTGCGCGGGACCATCCTTGGGTTTGCGAGCGGACTGACCAAGCACGATCTCGCCATGCCTGTCTTCAAAGACGGTGAGCGCTTTGTAGGAATGCTTCGCGACGATGTAATAATCCCCTTCGGGGATCTCAGCGGCACTTGCGACCGGAACAATTGCCGCCAGCAACAGCCCAGCTATCAAGTGCACTGCAGATACGATGAAGGTCTTCATCCCGGCACCGACGTGTCAATTCGCGGCCGGAACGGGACAACTCATCGGATCGCCCTGCTTGCCGCATTTCAGGTAACCCTCGAAGGCTTTGACACGGGATTGCGCCAGGCTATCCATGCACTGCGCGGCGAGCATTGGCATTGCGCTTCCTCCGGCCGCTCCCGCGGTCTGGAAACGGCACTCCGCGTCGCGAAATTTGTCCCAATCCCGCTGCGCCTGAACGAGAAGCTTCTTGGTATCCGCGTCGCCCTTCAGGCGGGCTTCGATCTGTTGGTAAAGCTCGTTGAGCTTCTTGTCGGATTTCTTGAACGCCGCATCGGCGCACGCATTCAGCGAGGCCTGATCCTTGGCGGCATCGTAGCACTTGTCCTGGGCGAGTACGAAATTCGGCACGGCCAGAACCACGGCGGCAGTCAGTATTGCGGTTTTCATCGATTGTCCTTTCCTATTATCTGGTTTTCATTGGATCGGCTTTGCCACCATCGGCGAGCGTGACGCTGCCGAGCTTTCCTAAGCCGGTCAGCCTGCCGCCTTCCTTGACCGTGACTTTGCCGGAGACCTCCCCGTCAACGACAAGCAATCCCGAGACTGAAATGTCACCGGCCAAAGAGCCGGTCACGCGCAACTGCGCCCCTGACGCGACTTCCGTCACGCCGGAATAGTTGTTCTTGCCGCTCAGCGTCAGCTTGCCGCCGGCGACAACGAGGCCGCCGCTCATGCCGGCGTCATCAAAGTCCGCTATGGTTCCATCAAATTGCCCGTTGGCTTCTGTCAGGATCAGTCTGCCCGCACCCAGATAGACCTCGCCTTTGCCGTTCAGGTTGCGAATGGCCGTATCGTTGAGGGAGTGCGCCACTCCCCAGGACTTCAGGTGGTTTCCTTTTTGATTGAGGTTGAGCACACCGTCGACCGTGACGCGCGAGGAATGCTCGATGCTGCCCGGCCCGGCCAGGGTAAGACACCCATCGGCCGCGATATGGGTTGTGCCGGTGTAGGTATTGCCCCCGGTCATGCGCACGTCCGCGTCCTTCTCGATCGTGAAGTCGCCGGCGCCGGAGACGATGCCGGCCAGTCCGAGCCATCCCTTGCTTCCAGCATCGCTGGTCGCGCGATTCAGCTGAACTTGATCCTTGGCACCCCCGTCTGTCGTAAAGTTGCCAGCGCTGACAAAATAGGGTGAATATGCGGTCGTCTTGTTTTCCAGATCATACATTACGGAATTGGACTGAAAGAAGGGTAAGCCGATAGTAATTCCATTGCCGTTAACCTCATCACTTTGGCGATCGATAACGACATCGCTGTATTCCTTGTTGTTAAAGCTATCGTCAAATCCAAAGAATTTTAAGTCCATTATATCAGAACTATATTCCTTGATTTGAAATCCTCTCGATCGAAGCTTATTTAAAACACCCTCTGAGGTTATGGAGACAAAAGTCGCCGTTCCTGTATCCAACAACACGGGCCCATTGAAATCAACCGAACGTTTCTTTCCCATATAGTCAAAAGAAATTGTATAACGGTAAGAGCCTTCGTTCACATTGGATGCGTTCGCGCCTGTTTGCGGGAATCTCTTCTGGTAATGTTCGTAAAGCTGAGAACCCAGTTCGCCCCAAGGCATCAGGGCCGTAAACTGGGATCTCAAACTGGGGGACAAATTCAGCGCCAGGCAGGGAACGCAACCCGGTGTGGTCTTCTTTTTTCCAAGATTTGCATTGGCAGAGACCACATAGCCGCTTTGGGTTTGACTGCCGGGGGCAGTGGTCTGATCTCCCGCAAAGATAAAATCGGCGGCTCCAAAGACGCCGTAAAACGTCGTCGAATCACCGGGTTCGCCGTTCTGCATGCTCTTGCGCGCATTAAGATCCGCATAGACCGGCGTATCGCCGTGGTGGCCCACGGGCTTTTGCGTCAATTTCACATCCTCGAGGTCGCCGAAACCCTTTGTGTAGACGTAATCCACCACCCGACCAGCGGCGAAGTCGCCATCGAGGGTTACGACAGGCTTTGAGCGATCATCCGGATCGTAATAGGACAGGCTGTCGAAACGGACCTGTTGTACCCAATCTCCATAGGTGCCGTCTCCATACGGGTACATTCCAGGCTTGCTGCCGGGCACCGGCTTTATGCCGGGGACACTCGAATCGATCTCCGCGTTGAACTCATCCGACCCGGTGTCGAATTCGTACAAACGAGGCGTGGCACCATTGATGCCCACCACGATCCCGAGTTTGTGATAGATGACTTCATCACTGTCGAGTCCGTATTCCCTGACATGTTGCAATGGAATGGATATCGGGCCGGTAGCCTGGGCAAGGCCGGTCCGGCCGTTCTCATCGGCCACAGGGGATACGGCAGGTGATGTGTTCGCTGCCGGAACGCGGCAGCTCGGATCGCCTTCCTGGCACTTCAGGTAACCCTCGAAGTCCTTGACCCGGGATTGCGTCAGGCTGTCCATGCACTGCGCGATGAGCATTGGCGTCATGCTTCCTTCGACCGATCCTGCGGTCTGGAAACTGCACTCCGCGTCGCGAAATTTGACCCAACCCCGCTGTGCTTGAACAAGAAGCGTCTTGGTATCCGCATCGTCGTTCAGGCGGGCTTCGATCTGCTTGTAAAGCTCGTTGAGCTTCTTGTCGGATTGCTTGAACGCGGCATCGGCGCACTCGTTCGGGGCGGCCAGATCCTCGGCATCGGCGCACTTGTTCATGTCCTGAGTAAAGGCGAAAGCTGGCATGGCCAGAACCACGGCAACTGTCAGTATCGCGGTTTTCATCGATTGCCCTCTGTTTAGAACAGCCGGCACGGTCGGCTGCTAGTTGGCATCGTCATCGTCCGATCCGTCAGCGTCGCCGGTACTGTCATCCGACGCATCGTCATTCGTGCTATCGTCGTCGGTGTCGGTGCTGTCCTGGTCATCATCACCGGCCGTTGAGTCTTCATCTTCGTTCTGATCGGTCGAATCGTCCTGATCACCGGAATTATTGTCGTCGGTATTGTCATCCGAGCTATCGTTGTCGGTGTTGTTGTCGTCATCACCATCATCGTCATTCTGATCGCTCGAATCGTCCTGATCATTGGAACTGTCGCCGTCGGTGCTGTCGTCCGAGCTATCGCCATCGGTGTCCGCGTTGTTATCGTCGGAATCGTCATCAGCATCGGGAGGAGTTACGTCTGGACTGGTGTCGCCGGGCAGCGAGTCGTCTTCGCGATAGCTTGTGTCTTCGAGGCTTGTCTCCATCTCGTCGTCGTACTGATCGACGATCTGCGTCCACTCCTCATGGTTATCGACGCTCGTCCATTGCGAGATATTGTTGACCGAGATGTTGGTATTGAAGTTGTTGACGGTGATGTTGGCATTGACCTCGACGACATCTGCGACTTCTGTTCCGCGGTTCACGCCAAACAGAAAACTGGTAGCGCTCACGGCAAGAGCGGCCCATACGAGTCGGTCGACATCGGTCGGCGTCGAAATCGGTTGATGCCGCACTGTGGCAAGCACGTCACCCGGCCGGATGCCTTGCCGCGCGGCAACGCCATGGGGTGCAACGGCCAAGACATACACCCCGCGAAGCTTGGGCGGGATCTGGTAGCGGTGCCGAGAGGCGTGGTTGATGGGTATCAAAACCGCGTTAAGAGCCCGGGAAACATAGGGTTTCGGCAGATCATATTTGCTGGCATGCGCAACATTGATCGTGTGCGGGACGGCTACACTCACAACAGCCGTCATTTTCACTGAAGTTGCCAATGCACGGGCGAACTGCATTATCAGTCTGGACTTTCGAACAGTTTGCATTTTGCACATCCTGCAGCTGATGATTGGAATCGACCTCAGAGGCCCGGCGCCCCGGAGCGCTCACCAATCATTCTCCCCCTGCACCACGGTCAGCGGCAATTCCAGCGATCATCACCGTCATTCCGTAACTTCCTCGGCAAAACACCTTGCCAGATCTTGCGGCGCTCCGAGCTTCTTCGCCCAGGATACCAGTTCAGGTTTTTCCGACGGGTCGGCATAGCCGCCCCACACGTCGCGAAATTGCTTTTTTCCGTCGACCGTCTGGAAGAACATCACGCCGTCGTCGCTCACCGGCGTGGAGACGTAGGCGGCGCTCCAGTTGCCGTTCTCCATGATCGTGATGAACTTCACCCGAGCTGGCTTGACCTTGTTGTCCAACGCCGAGGCAACGAGGGGGGCATATTCCTGCTTGCGCGCCTTCGTCACATCGACCTTTACGCCGTCGCAGGCACCATTCGCGGCGAAAGCGAAGGTCAGCGTCATTCCCAACCCCATGAGGCCGATCATCACGATTTTGGCACATCGCGGGATAAGACCGTTGGATTCAAACATGAGGGCATCCTCTTCGTTCGTATTGGAGGGTCCACTAATCGGAATCGTCGTCGTCCGATGAGTTGTCATCGTCCGGTGTATCGACCTCGCAGCCGATGCCGCGGCAGCCTTGGTAGTTGCCTTGCGTATCGAAGTTCGGATTGCCTTCCTTGTCGTACTGCGGCCTGTCGTCGATGCTTTGATCCCCGTCATCAGGATCGTCGACTTTACATCCGAGCCCATGGCAGCCGATGTAACGGCCCCTGGTATCGAAGTTGGGATTGCCGTTCCTGTCGAACTGCGGCCGGTCGTCTATCTTCCGGCTCCCTTTATGGGACCGATCAACCAGGCAGCCCTTTCCGCGACAACCATCGTAGTCGTCGGTGGTACAACCGAAGATTGCCATCAAAGCAGTGGCCAAGGCCGCACAGATTACGAGTTTCATGATTCATTCCTCCGACTGGCTGGCGGCGGACATCGTCCATATCGGAAGGCCATTGCAGGCGGCGATCGCCGCTTTTGCCGCGAAGGCTGGCGCCAATCGGAGGAGGGCAAAGCTTCGCCGGCCATCGAACGAGAGCCAGGCTGTGGGCGATGCATTCGACGACTTAGTCGACGGTTGCCGTAATCTCTTACGTGGGAGGGAACGCTCCCAGCGGGGGCCGCCGCATTAGCGAATGTCAATATTCCTCTCCATGCTTAGTGCCCCGTCCGCCCAAGCATGCTTCAACAATCCGCTGACGCGGCTGTGCTTCCAAAAAGTTGCATCCGATTCGGCCTGCGGCAAGGAAAAACCCAATATTGCGGGGATGAATTTTGTAAATGCTTAATAATTCGGAACCAGCGCCGGCTATCTTAGCAGATTCTGAAATATGATCGGAAGCAAGTGTGCGGAATACGCTCTTAGCTTCATTCCTCTTTATCTCGTGTTATTGCAAGTAGTTTCATATGTTATTGCGAATTTTCGCACAGCCTTGTAAAATAGCGCGACGGCATCGCTTCTTATATGATCGCTATAATCCGAATCTATTGTGGTATTTTTTTCGAATCCAGCCAAGCCGTTGCGCAGGCCGAAAGAAACGCCGCTCAATCATTCGACTTTTTCAACGCTGCGGCGTGCCGCATAGAGGCGCAGTGGGGGCGCCGCGGCCGCGTTGTGAGCATCTTCCCAGTCGGATTGTCATCGGGTAGCGTGCAGGGGAGGCACGTGAAGGCGCTCTCTTTGGCTAACGCACTGCCACACCTTCAGCAGTTGCCCGTCGGAAGATGGGGCTGGTGTCACAACCCGGTGCTTGCCGCGACAGTTTGTTCCCGTCCCGGTTCATTTCAGCACCGAAGCGAGGGGGGGAAGAGATGCACAACCGATTTCGGCAGTGCCTGCGGCAAATGTCGCTGGCAGCGTTGACGATGCTGGCGCTAAACATCCCGGTCCACGCGGCTGATCTCGTCATTGCGATGCCGAACTGGCCGTCCGGCCAGGCCACGGCAAACATCCTCAAGGTCAGCCTGAAGGAAAAGTTCGGGCTTGATGCCGACGTGCGCGAGATGGGGACGCTTATCGCCTTTGCCGGCCTCAATTCGGGTGAGGTGGATATTCATCCCGAAATCTGGCTGCCCAACCTCGACAATCTGGTGAAGAAATATGTGGACGGTGCCGGCACGGTGGCCATCAGCCCTATTGGCGTGCCGGCATGGTAAGGCATATGCGCGACGCGTGAAGCAGCCGACAAATTTGGAATTCACGACGTTTCGGATCTCAGCGACCCGAAGAAAACCGCCGCGCTGGATACCGATGGCGACGGACGTGGCGAACTCTGGATAGGCGCTGAGGGTTGGTCCTCAACCGCTATCGAGCGCGTCGGCGCCAACAGCTATGGCTATGCCAAGACAATGACCTTGCTGGAGACGCCCGAGGATGCCGGAATGGCGGCTGTCGATGCCGCGGTCGCCACGGATCACCCGATGGTGTTTGCCTGCTACGCGCCGCATTACATGTTTGAGCTGCGCGACATTGTCCGGCTTACCGAGCCGCCCTTCGACCCGGCAAAGTGGAAGATCGTACTGCCGTCAGAGGACCCGCTCTGGGTCTCGAACTCCAGCGCGCCGGTGTCATGGGATACCGCCAATTTCCATATCGCCTACGCCACCTCGCTGCGCAAAAAATATCCGAAGGTGGTGGCGTTCCTGGAACGGGTCGAGCTGAAGCCCGAGGAAATCACCAAGATGAGTTATGCGCTCCAGGTGGAGCGTCAGGATCCTTACGAATACGCCAAACAATGGGTTGCCGCACAAGGCGCCCGGGTGCAGGGGTGGGCAAATCCATGACCCGAAATCTGATGACCGTGGGGCGCGCCACTCTCCAGCGGAGCTCCCTTGCAACAATTGTCGCGGTAGCGTTCGGTCTTGTCGCGGTGGCGGCGGTGGCTGCGGGAACACAGGTTTTTGACCCGAAAACCCACAAATGGGTGGACTACGATCGCACCAAGGCGCGCAAATACTATGCCGCGCATAATGAAGTGCCCGAGGCATTTCGTCCGCAGATGGTCAAGTTCCGCACCGCGGAAGTGCCGGGCACGATCATCATCGATGGCAACCAGCACTTTCTCTACCTTGTGCAGCCGGGTCAGCAGGCCATGCGCTATGGTATCGGCGTGGGCCGGGAGGGGTTTGGCTGGGCCGGCATCGTGCGCGTCGGCCGTATGGCGGAGTGGCCGACCTGGACACCTCCGGCCGAAATGGTCGCTCGCGATCCAAAGGCGGTGAAATATGCCGGAGGCATGAAGGGGGGGCCGGACAACCCGCTCGGCGCAAGGGCGCTCTACCTCTATGAGCGCGACCAGGACACGATCTACCGGATACACGGCACCCCGGAGCCCTGGACGATCGGGCTCGACGTGTCGTCGGGATGTATCCGGATGAGGAACGACGACATCGTCGATCTCGCATCCCGCGTCAAGGTCGGGGCCAAGGTCATCGTCCTCATGCAGGGGGCGGCACTTTACAAAGGCGTGTGAGGGCATTCGGAGAGGGACAAGCAATGTCGGCAAAAAATGCAGTGAGAACTTCGATTCGGGCGACAGCAATTGGATTCCTGGCTGGAGCCCTTGGCGCTTGCGTCAGCGCGCCATCGCCGCCGCCGCAGGACCAGATGTCCAGGACCAAGGTCGAAACGGCGCCGGCGGACCTTCAGCTGCTTTGCGCCAATGCGGTCGCCAAGGCCAGCGGCGTCGACAGCACCAAGATACTTCCGGTTTCATCAAGCAAGCTCGATTCCAAGACCTACCAGGTCGAACTCGATGCCAGCGGCAAGAAGACAAGCTGCCTCGTGGATACCGACGGCAATGTCAAATCCGTTGAGCCCGTCTGACCCGCTCCGGTCGACGAATTTTGCGACCGATCTGACCATTGGCGCCTTGGGCTGCGGACATGACGATGTTTGGGGGCGGCCAGCCGCGATGAGCGGTTTAGAGGACCCGGCTAACCGCGCCTGCTTCACCTCAGCCCGATCCGCTTGGCGCCTTGCCGGAACAGCGCCTCGGCGTCCGGCTCGAAGCGGAAGGTGCCGATGAAATCATCGGCGCAGTAGTTCGGCAGCGTCTTGCGCAACGCGGCGGCGAAACCTTGAGCCTCGTCCAGCCGTCCCGCCAGCGCAAGGCAATGCGCGGCGATTGCCAGGATGATGGCATGGGCGTTGGGACGCGCGGCTGCTTTCAGCGCCCATTCGGCGGCTTCGTCAAACTGGCCGAGCCGGACATGCGACATCGCCCTGGCGCCCAGCATGCCGAACAGCAGCGGATCGAAGGGGCTCAGATGCCTGGAATGGTCGGATGAGCCGATCGCGGCCTTCGGGTCGCCGGACTGCGAGTGGACGAAAGACAGGGCATAGTGGCCAAGCGCGAAATTAGGGCTGAGGTCGACGGCGCGTTCCAGCTCGATGAGGGAGCCGTCCTGCTCGCCGCGCAGCCACAGCGCCCGCCCCATGGCCCAATGCGCGGCCGGATTGTGATCGTCGACGAGAAGGCTCTGGCTGGCTGCCTCGAAGGCCATGGCGCTCTCCTGATCGCGGTCGCCCCAGCGCTGGAAGGCATTTTGCCAATGAGTGAAGGAGAGCCCGGCATAAGCGCGGGCGAAGGTAGGATCGAGCTTCAAGGCCAGGTCGAAGAAATGCCGGGCCTGCTCGTTTTCCGCGCGGGTGAAGCGGTACATGTGCCACAGGCCGCGGTGATAGGCCTCCCAGGCATTCAGCGAATTGGGCGCCTTCAGCATGGCGTGGTTACGCTCGACCGTTTCGATCTCGGCCGAGATCGACGAGACGATGCTGTTGCCGATATCATCGAGCACGGCAAAGATGTCGTCCGGCTTGCGCTCGAACGTCTCGGCCCAGACTATCCTGGCCGTGCGCACCTCGACCAGCTCGACCGCGACGTTGACGCGGCCCGCCTGGCAGCGCACCATGCCGGTGGCGACATAGTCGACGTTGAGCCGCCGCCCGGCATCTTCGGGCGCGATGTTTTTCTCCGCCAAGGCAAACACCGAGCCGCGCGCGATGACGAAGAAATCCCTGAGCTTGGCCAGGCGGGTGATGATGTCGTGGGTCAGGCCGTCGGCAACCCCTCCGCGAGGGCCACCAGGAACGCCGCCGATGCCGGCCTGTTCAATAAACGGCATCACCGCAAGCGAAGCCTTGCGCGACGTTGCGGCATTGGGATCGGCAAGCATGATAGGGGATACCGAGAGCGGAACGGCCGGCTGCACCCATGATGACGCGCCGTGCTGACAGCGGATTGCCCGCCATGCGTCGCGAACGGGTCCGAAATCCAGGTCTTCGGACTGGAAGTGCCGTGCGGCGGCCGCAATATGCTCCTCGGCCGCGCCGAACTGGCCGCGCTGGGCGAGCCTCGTCAGCAAGGCCAGATGCACACGGCCGTCGAATGGCGCGAGCTCTAGCCATTTTTCGAGGTGCGCGGACACGTCATCGGAATCGCTGGGTAGCCGCTCGACAAGCTGTTGCAGCACGGCCGCGTGGCATGAGCTGAAGCGGCGGCGCTGAGCGGTCAACCAGCTGTTGAAATGCGGGCTGCGGTCGATCTCCAGCCCGTCGAGGAAATCGCCGGCGAACAGCCGGGAAAGCGCCAGCAGGCGTTCGAGCTCGAGCGTCTCTATTCCCTTCGTCGCGGCGGAGGCAATCTCCACGGCATCCACGGATACACCGTTCAGGTCGAGCGCGACCGTGTCGCCCTGTGCCTCGATCCTGCTCCGATCGGATTCGTCGAGAACGCCTCGAAGCTTGCTGAGGCACCAGCGGAGTTCGCCGCGCGGGTCGTTCGGCACGTCCCACAAAAGCTCGCAGAGCCGGCTGCGGCCGACCGGATGCGGCGCCAGCGCCAGATAGGCGAGCAGCGCACGCAGCTTGCGCGATTTTGGGAGCTGGATGATGATGCCGTTGCGTGCGATCGTCAGCGGGCCGAGCAGGCGCACGGAAAGGCCGGTCACCTCGCCGTCGAGGCTCGATCGGGTGGATTCCACGTGCGTTTCCACGCCTGCTCCCACGCTGGCCAGTCGGCCTTTGTTTTATCACCAAACGCGACACGGTGCATCCGGCGGCGAATTTCCGCGCCGGATGCCGCCATGGCCACATTGCCGGGAGGCAAATGTAGTGCGGCAAGGTCTCGAAACCTCGCCGCCCAAGCCACCGGTCTGTAACCGGCCCGTGACGACAAGAGACAACGACGAAGCGAGGAGATCGACATGTTGCATCAACAGAAAATCAGAACCACCGCCGGGCGCGGCCGCCTGTTCGACAGCATTCTCGACACGGTCGGCGATACGCCGGTGATCCGCATCAACAATCTCGGACCGGATCATGCGACGATCTATGTGAAGGCCGAGTTCTTCAATCCCGCCGCCTCGGTGAAGGACCGGCTGGCGCTCAACATCATCGAGGAAGGCGAGCGCAGCGGCGCCTTGACGCCGGGCCAGACCGTGGTCGAGGCGACCAGCGGCAACACCGGAATCGGCCTTGCCATGGTCTGCGCCCAAAAGGGCTATCCGCTGGTGGTGACGATGGCCGACAGTTTTTCCATCGAACGCCGCAAGCTGATGCGCATGCTGGGCGCCAAGGTGGTGCTGACGCCACGCGCCCAGAAGGGTTTTGGCATGTACAAGAAGGCGGTGGAGCTGGCCGAAGCCAATGGCTGGTTTTTGGCCCGCCAGTTCGAAACCAAGGCCAACGCCGCCATTCACGAGGCGACGACGGCGCGCGAGATCATCAACGATTTCGCCGGCTCGCGGCTCGACTGCTTCGTCACCGGCTATGGCACGGGCGGCACCGTCGTCGGCGTCGGGCGCGTGCTGCGGCAGGAGCGTCCGGAGACCCGGATCGTGCTCGCCGAACCGGCCAACGCGCAGCTGATCGGCAGCGGCAAGCCGCAGCAGCGCGGCGCCGGTGGCGCGCCTGCCGCCAGCCATCCGGCCTTCGAGCCGCATCCGATCCAGGGCTGGACGCCCGACTTCATTCCGGACGTGCTGCAAGAGGCGATCGACGCCAGCCTCTATGACGAGGTGGTGCCGATTGCCGGGCCCGAGGGCATGAAATGGGCCAAGGCGCTGGCGCAGAAGGAAGGGATTTTCACCGGCATCTCCGGCGGAGCGACCTTCGCTGTGGCGCGGCAGATCGCGGAAAAGGCGGCGCCCGGCTCGGTGATCCTGTGCATGCTGCCCGATACTGGCGAACGCTACATGACGACACCGCTGTTCGACGGCATCGAAGCCGAGATGGACGCCGAGGAGACTGCGCTTTCGCAGTCGACGCCCGGCTGCCAGTTTCCGGCGTGACGGCGGCACATCGGGAGCGGCCTGTATGGACACGAGGCCTGGATTGGCCATCACGGCCACCGAGGAAACGCTTGACCCCTCGAACTGGGCCGACGTGCAGGTCCTGTCGCATCGGATCGTCGACGATGCCGTCGCTTACCTGCGCGATGTCAGAGAGCGTCCGGTGTGGCAGGAGATGCCGGTTGATGTGAGGACTTTCTTCACGGCGCCGCTGCCGCGTTCGCCGGCTCCGCTGGCCGAAATCTACGGCGACGTCACAGGGAAGCTGATGCCCTATCCGATGGGCAACATCCATCCGCGCTTCTGGTCCTGGTATATGGGCTCTAGCAATTTCACCGGCGCGCTCGGCGATTTCCTGGCGGCGATCCAGGGCTCCAATCTCGGCGGCGGCAACCATGCCGCCGCGTTGATGGACAACCAGGTCGTCGACTGGTGCAAGGAAATGATGGGCTTTCCGCAATCGGCCAGCGGCACGCTGGTCAGCGGCGGCTCGATGGCCAACATCATCGGGCTGACCGTGGCGCGCAACGCCAAGGCGGGCATCGACATACGCGAGCACGGGGTTGCCGGCATCGACAAGCCACTGCGTTTCTATGGCTCCGACCAGCTTCACTCCTGCCATCGCAAGGCGATGGAGGCGCTCGGCCTCGGCAACCGGGCACTGCGTCGCATCCCGAGCGATGCGGGGCTGCGCATCGACATCGCTGCGTTGCGGGCGGCGATTGTCGAGGACCGTAACGCGGGCTTCAAGCCGGCCTGCGTGATCGGCACGGCCGGGACGGTGAACACCGGCGCGATCGACGATCTGCAAGCGCTGGCAGACCTGGCGTCACAAGAGGATCTGTGGTTCCATGTCGACGGGTGCATCGGCGCCCTGCTTGCGATTGCGCCGGACAATTCGCATCGCGTTGCCGGCATTGAACGCGCCCACTCAATCGCGCTCGATCCGCACAAATGGCTGCACGCGCCATTCGAGGTCGGCTGCGCGCTGATCAGGGATGCCTCCGCGCATCGCGGCACGTTCGCGGTGACGCCGGAATATCTGGAATCGACCCCGCGCGGACTCGCCTCCGGCCACTGGCTGCACGATTTCGGCTTGCAGACGTCACGCGGTTTCCGCGCGCTGAAGGTGTGGATGGCGCTGAGAGAGCACGGCATCGAAAAGTTCGGCCGGCTGATCGATCAGAACATTGCGCAGGGACATCATCTCAGCGCGCTGATCGAGGCGGAACCGGCTCTCGAACTGGTGGCACCGGTGAACATTAACATCGTTTGTTTTCGCCACCGCGGCGACGGGCAGACGGGAGAGAGGCAGAAGGCGCTCAACACCGAGATCATGCTGAGGCTGCAGGAAGAAGGCATCGCCGCCATTTCCGACACGACAGTGCATGGCCAGCATTGCCTCAGGGTGGCGATCAACAACCACCGCACCCGTCGCGACGATCTTGACCTGCTGATCCGGGAAACGGTCCGGCTCGGGCAGGAGATTTCAGCGACGGGCGCGACGGGCTAACGCCGGCCTTTCTTTCGAGCGGCGAGACTAGGCATCGAGCCAGACCTTCTCGAAATGCTGCTCGAGCGACTGGTGCTGCTCGCAGCCATGGACGCCCTTGCGGTAGGTGCGGTAAACCGAGCGCCAGTAGGGCTGGATGATAACGCCGGAATCGCGCAGATTCTGTTCGATCTTGGCCATGAGCTCCTTGCGGGCGCCGGGATCAGGCATCGCCAGCGCCTTGTCGAGTAGACTGTCGAATTCCGGATTGGCATAGGCGCTCTCGTTCCACGCGGCGCCAGACTTATAAGCGAGCGCCAGCACCTGGACGCCGAGCGGCCGGCCGAGCCATTCCGTGCAGGAGAAGGGATATTTGCTCCAATCGTTCCAGAACGTCGCGGCCGGCAGCACAGTGCGCTTGATCTTCAGCCCGGCCTCGCGCATCTGCGCGGCGATGGCGTCGCCGGTGCTCTTCTGCCAGTCGACGTCGACCGAGATGAGTTCGTATTCGTGGTCGGCCTTGCCAGCCTCGGCGAGCAGGGCCTTGGCTTGATCGGTGTTGCGGACGGCCGGGCCGATATCGGCATATTCGGGATGCATCGGCCCGACGTGATGGTTCTCAGCAGGCTTGCCGCGATTGTCCATGCCGATCTTCAGCACGGCGGCGTTGTCGACCGCGAGCTGGGCGGCGCGGCGCACCTTGATGTCGTCATAGGGCGGATTGCCGATGTTGAAACGCGCGACGATGGTCGAGCCGGTGGCGATTTCCGAATTGCTCAGGCCCATGGAGTCGGTCTGCGCAACCGTGTCGGAGGCGGTTTCATGGTCGGTGTCGATCTCGCCCGATTCGAAGGCCGACAGCATGGCGTTGGGATCGGAGCCGTAGTCGACCCATTTGATGCCGTCGAGGTAGAAGTCGCCCTTCCACCATGGCTTGTCCTTACGGCGGACTTCGGCGCCGACCTCGGCGTCCCATGCGACGAGTTCGCAAGGCCCGGTAGTGATCGCCAATGCCTTCAGCGGATCGCCGTCGCCTTCATAGCTGCGGTGCATGATCAGCGCCGGATAGTCGGCCATGCCGGCGATCAGCGAAATGTCGGGCTTGGGCAGATTGAGCCGGACGATGAAATCGTCGACGCGCTCGATGCCGCCGTCGACGGCCTTCTTGGTATCGGCGTTGACCAGTGCGCCCATGCGCGCGGCGACCGAATTGCCGGCGACGGACGCATCGCACCAGCGCGTCAGATTGTGGATCACGTCGTCGGCGTTGAAGGTGTCGCCGTTCGACCAGGTGATGCCCTTGCGGACATGCAGCGTCAGCACGCGGGCGTCGTCGCTGGTTTCCCAGCTCTCGAGCAGCCGTGGCTCGAAGGTGAAGTCGCGCTTCCAGCGCACCAGATATTCGTTGCACTGGCGGGCGACGTTGGACATCTCGACGCCGTCGAAAGTGCGCGGATCCTTCCAGCCCTTGACGTTCATGGCGACACGCAAGATGCCGCCGCGCTTCGGTTCCTCGGCCCTGGCCGGTGACGGCGCAAGCCCGCCCAGCGCCAGCGCGCCGGCAGCGCTGACGCCGAGCGCAGCCATGGTGGCGAGATATTCGCGCCGGTTCATCTGGCCTTTCTTGAAGCCATCGGCGACGGGCTCCGCCTGCGGATGCAATTTCCGGTCGGTCAGCATGAACTTCATCGTAAATCCTCCCTGTCGGGCCGGCGCATCGCGGATGCGGGCTCCTTACGTGGCGTGATGATAGGGCTGGCCTGACCGAAGCAGTGTTCGGGTTTCCGCAGTTGTTGTGCGCTGTTCCGCGACAGTGGAGATTGGAGGACGGTCCGCGTCACTCAGGCCAATCACCTCCGCCCAGCGCGGCTATTGCCGCGATTATGCGCTCAAACGCCTGGCCGGCGCGCGGTACGGTTTTGCGGGCGCGCAGGAAGCTGTGCACCAGCCGCGGCTCTTCGCGCCACCATGCCTTGCCGCCGGCGGCAAGGATGCGATCGCGATAGGCCTTGCCGTCAGCCGACAGCGGGTCGCATTCGGCAGTGATGACGACGGTCGGCGGCAGGCCAGAGAAGTCCGTATCGCCGAGCGGCGAAAATGTCGGGTCTTCCGGCGACTGCCCCTTCCCTGCCCGGATATGCCGATAGAATTCGACGTCGCGCAATGTCAGCAGTGGCGCCTCTGCGTGCTCGACATAGGAGCCGGCGCGCGCTTTGCTGTCCAGCTCGGGGCCGTCTAGCTCGTCACCGCCGAGCTCGGGATAAATCAGCACCTGGCCGATCGCATGGCGAGGATGGCGGCGTGTCGCCTGCGCCACTGCGGCAGCCAGGTTGCCTCCGGCGCTTTCGCCGCAGAGCGCGATCGGCAGGCCGGTCGTCGCCGCAGCCCATTCGAATACGGCCAGCGCATCCTCGAAGGCCGCCGGATGCAGATGCTCGGGCGCCAGCCGGTAGTCTGCGGACAGAACGGGAAAGCCAGTGCCGGCGCAAATCTCGGCGCAGATGTCGTCATGGCTGTCGAGCCCGCCAAGGACGAAGCCGCCGCCGTGATAATAGACGACCATCGCTTGTGGCGCCGTGCCCGCCATCTGGTAACGCCGGACCGGGATCGCATGGTCAATGGCAGGAACCGCGCTGTCGCTGGCCTTGACACCGGACGGATAGGGCTCGCGGAACGCCCGGCACATGGCGTCATAGACCGCCCGCTGCCTGTCGATCGGCATGTAGACGATCTCGGGCGGATACGACTCATTGACCCGGTCGATATAGGCCCACAGCTCCGGATCGAGCAGCGTTTGGTATTTTCCGCGCTCTGTCGTTTCTGGTCGATCGGCCTCGGTGATCATCGCGGCGCGGTCCCGCTCAGAGCTCGGCGTAGAGGCGGGCGGCGTTTTCGTAGCTGAAGCGCAATGGCACCGAGCCCTCGACCTGCCAGGCTTCGACCGTCTCGCCGGCCAGCAGCCGACAGGCGCCGTCGGTGGTGGTGACGGCGCCGCCATAGAGCCGGTTGGCGAGATTGAGAATGGCCGTCTGATGCATCGCCGTGCTGCCGCTGCCGCAGGCATCCTTGACCAGCAGCACGCGAAACCCGAGCGCCACCGCGTCCTTTACGGTGGCATCGATGCAGGCCTCGGTCCAGACGCCGGCAACGACCAGCCACTCGACGCCATCGGCCTTCAGCCGCTCGGCGGCAGGCCCCGCGCGGAAGGCGCTGGCATCGGTCTTGACCAGCATCGTCTCGCCTGTCGCCGGGCCCACTTCCGGACAGATCGCCGTCAGTGGATCGTCCTTGTCGGAAAACGCCGACTTGCCGTTGGCCTCGACCGGGTGGAACGGCCGTGCCGTGGCGAGATCGACGATATAGGCCCAGTGGTACAGGGGCACATTGTTGGCCCGAGCCGCCTGCTGCAGCCGCTGGACGTTGGCGAGAATGTCGCCATAGCCTTCGACCAGATAGCGCTTGTCCCGCCGATGCTCCTCCTGGAGATCGATGAACACCGCCGCCGCCTTGCCGCGCTTGATCGAGATCGGGCTTTTCATGCAAAACTGCCTGTCAGCACTCAAACGTGCCTGTCAAGGAAATCGTCCTCATAGGGAAAGCGCGACAGGAGTTCGGTGCCGGTCTCGGTGATCAGGATCTCGTCCTCCAGCTTGACGCCCTCGCGGCCGCCCTTTTCGCCGATATAGCTTTCGACGCTGACCACCATGCCGGGCACGATGACACCGTCGCGGCCATAGGTCTCGTAATCCATGGCATGCGCGATGAACGGCGTCTCGCCATGCATGCCGACGCCGTGCATGACCGAGGTGTAGCGCTGGTCGACGAAGCGGTCCGGGATCTTCCAGGCCTTTTCGGCAATCTCGCGAAACGCCATGCCCGGCTTGACGACCCCGATGTTGTGCTGAACCTGATCGTGCGCCATGCGGTAGAGCGATCTCTGATAATCGGTCGGCTTGCCCGGGCCGCAGCGGAAGGTGCGCGAAAAGTCCGAATAATAGCCGTAGCAGCCGATCGTGTCGGTATCGAGCGCCAGAAGTTCGCCCGGCCTGATCTTGCGGCCGCTCGCCTCATTGAACCATGGGTTGGTGCGCTGGCCCGAGGTCAGCAAACGGGTTTCGATGAATTCGCCGCCCTGGCGGATCACCTCGCCATACATGATGGCGAACAACTCGTTTTCGGATACGCCGGGCTTGATCGCCTCGCGCACCGCATAGACCGCAGCCTCGGCGCCAGCCATCGACACCTGCAGGCATTTTACTTCCTCTGGCGTCTTGACCGCGCGCACCGCCAAAATCTCGCCCTGGCAATCCCGGACGTCGCAGCCGCGCTTTTCCAACGCCAGTGCCTGCAGATGGCTGCAGCGGTCGAGCCCGAGCTTCATCGAGCCGCCGCCATGCGCCTTGAGCAATTCGGCGATCTCATCGGCGAACGGGCCGGCTGTTTCGTCGTCACGGCCCGACACCGAAGACCAGACCAGCTTCGACGGCCGCGCCTCGTCGATCGTGTCGAGCACCATCGAGACATGGTAGCTCTGCGGATATTCGAACAACACGATCGGCCCTTCGGTCGGGATGAAGAAGTAGCGCGTCGAGTTGCGCAGGAAATAGCCGAACATGTTGCGCGAGCCGGTGGCGTAGCGCTGGTTGTAGGGGTCGAACAGCACGACGCCGCCATAGCCGGCCTCGCGCATCCACGCGCGCAGCTTGACCAGTCGCCCCTTGCGCAGCGCGTCGGCATTGATGAAGGACGGCTCGGTATCCGACAACCACATGCCGCCGGCCGGATCGGCCGCAGCCGGATGCCGCATGCGGTCCTTGAAGTCAACGTCCTCGGTGCTGTCGGGGTCGAAAACGACGATGCTCATGGGTGCCTCCTGGAAGCGAGACCATGGAGCAAAGGACGTGCGGGCGTTGTGCGGAAAACCGCAAATGTTGTGCTGGATGCCGTAGACAGGCTGGCCGGACAGCACCCCCCTCTGGCCTGCCGGCCATCTCCCCCTCAGGTGGGGAGATTGGACGTCACTTCAGCTTTCGCCAATCTCCAAAGTTGTCGAGTGAGCTTTGCTTGCGAAGCTACCAATCTCCCCCCTTGAGGGGGAGATGGCCGGCAGGCCAGAGGGGGGTGGGCGGGAACTCAGCGTGGAGCGATTAACGCCGCTAGTGCCTCCTCATCACCTTCGGCGCGTGGCCATGCTCCTCCCGGAACGCGCGGGCAAAGCTCGACATCGAGGCGAAGCCGCAGGCCAGCGCCACGTCGCGCACCATCAGCGTCGAATGCGCCAGCAGGTCGGCGGCGCGCTTGAGGCGCAGACGGCGGTAGTAGCCGTTGGGCGAGATGCTGAGTTCGGAGCGGAAATTGCGTTCGAGCTTATCGGAGGAGACGCCGAGCTTGTTGGCCAGTTCCGCCATGCCGAGCCGCTCTTCGACCGCATCCTCCATGATGGCGATGGCCGACAGCACCAGTTCGTTCTGCACGCCGGTCCGCAGCCTGAGCGGCATCAGCTTGCGGTCGACGCTGGAGCGCAGCGGGCTGTGCACGAACCATTCGGCGACGCCGGCCGCAAGCTCGGCGCCATAATCGTTGGTGATGATCTCCAGCATCATGTCGAGACTGCCGACGCCGCCGGCCGAGGTGAAGCGCTTGCGGTCGATGACATAGAGATCGCGCCTGAGCTCGATATCCGGAAACGCTTCGATGAAAGCCCCCTGGCTGGTCCAGTGCAAGGTGCAGGCATGGCCGTCGAGCAGGCCGGCCCGAGCCAGGAAGAAGGCGGCATCCGCCACCGCGCCGATATGGGCGCCGCCGCGCAGGCTCCTGCGGATCCAGCTCACCGCATCGTGCGCGACGAGATGATCGGCATCGCCGCCCGAGCAGACGACGACACGATCGACCTTCGGCGCGTCATGGGCGGCAAAGCCGGGCTGGATGACGACGCCATTAGAAGCCTCGACCGGGCCTTCGGTGGCGCCGACGATTATCCAGCGATAGCAGTTCCGCTTCGCCAGCACGTTGGCGGCGCGGAGCGGCTCGATCACCGAGCTGAACGCCATCATCGGAAAGCCAGGGAAGACCAGGACGGCGAAGGTGAGAGGGGCTTCGCTTGCCGTCGGTTGGTTGCGTTGTCGGTTGTTCATAGCTTCCGGAGCCGGGAGGATCGGGTCGCTACAATTCAGGCAGAATTGGCCTGGGTCAACGGAATAGCGTGCGGGGCGCGACACAGAACAATTGTCGCTTGTCGGTGATCCTTCACCCCCCTCTGTCCTGCCGACGTCTCGCAAGGTTTCTTGTTACCGGGCTCAACTCGCCAGCGCCTGATCCAGATCCGCAATCAGATCGTCGCCATCCTCGATGCCGGCCGACAAGCGCACCAGCGAATCGGATATCCCGATCTCCGCGCGTTTTTTCGCCGGGATCGAGCCGTGCGTCATCAGTGCGGGGTGCTCGATCAGGCTTTCGACGCCGCCGAGGCTTTCGGCCAGCGTGAACAGTTGCGTGTGCTCGAGGAAGCGCTTGGTGCCGGCGAGGTCGCGGTCGAGCTCGATGGTGATCATGCCGCCGAAGGCGTGCATCTGCCGCCTGGCGATGGCGTGCTGCGGATGGCTGGGCAGGCCGGGATAGATAACACGGCGGATGTCGGGGCGGCTTTCCAGCCAGTGCGCGATCTTCTGGCCGTTCGACGAATGACGCTCCATCCTCAGCGCCAGCGTCTTCAGGCCGCGCAGCGCCAGGAAACTGTCGAATGGCCCGGAAATGGCGCCGATGGCGTTCTGCAGGAACTTCAGCCGATCGGCGAGATCCTTGTTGTCGCCGACCACGGCGACGCCGCCGACCATGTCGGAATGGCCGTTGAGGTATTTCGTCGTCGAGTGAACAACGATATCGATGCCGAGCTCCAGCGGCCGCTGCAGATAGGGGCTGCAGAAAGTGTTGTCGGCGACCGACAGCACGCCTTTGCGCCTGGCCAATGCCGCGACGCCTTCGAGATCGACGACACGCAGCAGTGGATTGGTCGGCGTCTCGACCCAGAGCAGCTTGGTTTCCGGGCGGATCGCCGCTTCGACCGCGGCAAGATCAGTGAAGTCAACGAAGTCGACCTGGAGGTTGGCCGAGCGCTTGCGCACCCGCTCAAGCAGCCGAAACGTGCCGCCATAGATGTCGTCGGTGGCGACGATGTGGGCGCCGGAATCGAGCAGTTCGAAAATAGTGGCGATCGCCGCCAGCCCCGAAGCGAAGGCGAAGGCGGCTGTGCCGCTTTCGAGGTCGGCCACAGCGCGCTCGAAGGCAAAGCGGGTCGGGTTCTGGCTGCGGGCATATTCAAAACCCTTGTGCACGCCCGGGCTCTGCTGGCCATAGGTCGAGGTCGCGTAGATCGGCACCATCACCGCGCCCGTCGTCGGGTCGTGGCTCTGGCCGCCATGGATGGTGCGCGTCGAGAAGGCGAGGCGGTTCCTGCCCGATACGGTGGCTTTGACGGTCATCGGGCGCGCCTCAGATGGTTGATCAGGTCGATACGGGTTATCAGGCCAATGAATTCGTCGCCATCGAAGACGATAGCGACCTCGTTGCGGTCGAACACCGGCAGCAGCGCATCCAGCGTCTGGCTGGCCTGCAGCGTGTGCAGGGTAGAGGTCATGGCCGTACTGACCGGGGCCTTGAAGCGGTCCCAGCGGCTGTCATAGGGGCCTTCGACCTTGGCCAGGATATCGCTTTCGTCGATGATGCCGACGAGCTTGCCCTCGTCCAGCACCGGCAGCTGCGAAACATCCGAGCGGCGCATGCGGCCATAGGCGTTGAGCAGGCTTTCGTCGGGGCCGACATACACGGTGTCGCCGGTGCGATGCGAGCGCATCACCAGATCGCGCAAATCGCCATGCTGCTCCTGCTCGGCAAGGCCCTGTTCGGCCAACCAGAAGTCGTCGAACACTTTCGACAGATACTTGTTGCCGCTGTCGCAGACGAAGGTGACGACGCGCTTCGGCACGGTCTGCTCGCGGCAATAGCGGAGCGCCGTCGAAAGCAGCGTGCCGGAAGACGAGCCGGCGAGGATGCCTTCCTTCGAAAGCAGGTCGCGCACCGCCAGCATGCTCTGCTTGTCGGGGATGGAATAGGCCTTCCTGACCAGCGACAGATCGGCATTGGGCGGGACGAAATCCTCGCCGATGCCTTCGACGGTCCAGCTTCCGGCCTCTACCATCTTGCCGGTCTTGATCAAAGGCGCCAGCACCGAGCCGACCGGATCGGCCAAAATCATCTCGGTCTTCGGCGAGACTTTCGCGAAATAGCGGCCGAGCCCGGTCAGCGTGCCGCCGGAGCCGACACCGACGACAACCGCGTCGACGTCGCCTTCGAGCTGTTGGAAGATTTCCGGTCCGGTCGTGGTTTCATGAGCCAGCGGATTGGCCGGGTTGGCGAACTGGTTGGCATAGAAGGCGCCGGGCAGCTCGACGGCGATCTTTTCGGCCATGTCCTGGTAATATTCGGCATGGCCCTTGCCGACATCGGAGCGCGTCATGCGCACTTCGGCGCCGAGCGCGCGCAAATGCTGGATTTTTTCGCGGGACATCTTGTCGGGAACGACGAGGATGATGCGGTAGCCCTTGGGGATGCCGACCTGGGCGAGGCCGAGACCGGTGTTGCCGGCGGTCGCCTCGACGATGGTGCCGCCGGGCTTCAGTCTGCCCTGTTTTTCGGCGGCGGCAATCATCGACAGCGCGATGCGGTCCTTGATCGAGCCGCCGGGATTCTGGCTTTCGAGCTTGATGAACAGCCGGCACTTGCCGATGTCGAATTTGGTCAGCTCGACGACCGGCGTCTGCCCGATCAGATCGAGAACCGAGGCATAGGGCGGGCGCAAGCGGGACGATGCGTCGTCCGGTGCCACGATCTTGTGCTTGCTCATGTCAGATGCTCCGTTGCCAGAATGAGCAACCGCCCTGGAAGACGGCAACCTACCGTCTTTTCCAGCCGTTTGCAGTTGTAAAGAAGATAGATCGTGCCAATCCGGCCGCCAGCAGGGGAATGGAATTTCGCGAAAGCTTCGCCAGCCTCGAGGCTGGGCAAAAGATTTGCAGAACCTGCTTAGGGTTCAGGCGATCGCGGCCTGGGCTTCGATCTCGATCAGAAAATCCGGATTACCGAGGCCGGCGACGCGCAGCACTTTGATGATCGGGGCACGCCGCGGTTTGCCCAGAAGGCCATCCAGGCGCCGAAGGCCGGCCCTATGTCCAGGTCGCCGGCGATATAGACCGAGAGGCTGACGAGGTCTTCAGGCTTTGCCCCACCGGCTTCGAGCACCTTTGCCAGGTTGGAGAGCGCCTAAGCGGTCTGCGCAGCGAGATCGTCCCTGGCGACGATCCGGCCTTGCGCGTCGACCCCATTCTGGCCGCCGACCAGCACGATGCGCGCGGATGGCGGCAGCGACACGCCTTGCGAATAGGCCGGGTTGCTGTGCATGCCCTCGGGGTTCAGCCTTTCGATGGTCACTGCGCTTTTCCTCCTCAGCGAAAACTATACCGCGGCCGCCTGGCCGTCCGTAGGGTCGCACGGCACAGAACGGCAATCGTGCGGCCGTTTCAACGCACCATCTCGTTCGTTGCCGCCGCTGATTCCGCCATGCTACCCGGCGCTGGTCGAACAGCAATGCAAGGAATGGCCGATGAAGATTCTTGCCTATGACAATTTCAAGCCCGGCGTCACGCTCGACGACCTGCGGCCTTATTTGCGCGACGAAGTGTCGAACGTCTGGCGGCTCTGGAAGGCGGGGATCGTGCGCGAGAATTATGCGCGCGGCGATATTGGCGGCGTCATCATCGTCTTCGAGCTCGACAGCGTCGCGGAAGCGCGGCGCTACACCGAGGACTTCCCGCTGTCCAAGGCCGGGCTGCTGGAATGGCACTTCATCGCCTTTGACGCGCCATTGCCGCTGGAATTCCTGTTCGACCCGACCGTCGACATCGCCAAGCCGTGGGACCGGACGGCGGCATGATCCGGTCGCGCGACGGGATCGAAATCCCGGCCAGCCTGGCTGAGTGGTGCGATCCGCGCCGCACGGCGCTGGTGGTCTACGACATGCAGGTCGGCATCTGCCGCCAGGTGGCCGGCGCCGCCACCATCGTCGAGCGCACCGGCACGGTGCTGGAAGCGGCGCGCGTGGCCGGAATGCGGGTGGCGTTCACGCGCCATCTGTCGCTGCCGCGCAAATGGATGGGCGCGACGCAGCTGCGCACCGCCATGGCCTGGCAGCGGCGCGACAGCCCCGACACAGTTGAGCCGTGGTTCCCGCGCGACGCCGAAGCGACGCGGATCGTGCCCGAGCTGGAACCCCGCGATGACGAGGCGGTGTTCGACAAGCTCACGATGTCGGCCTTCGATTCCACCGCGCTCGGCTTTGCCTTGCGCGATTGCGGCGTGCGCACGATAGCGCTCGCAGGCATCGCCATGGAGATCGGCATCGAGCCAACCGTTCGCCAGGCGACCGACAATGGCTTTGTCGCCGTGGTCATCGAGGATGCCTGTGGCTTCGGCAACCGCGAGGCGCGCGACCGCTCGATGGCGACGCTACGCTTCCTCGGCGAAGCCGTTGTCACCGATGTCGCCAGCTTCTGCAGCGCGCTTGCCGGACCGGGTTGAGGACAGTCGGCTTGCTAGAGCGATCCACCCTTTCACGCAAACGTCGAACCGCTCCATCACTTTGTCTCGCAATTGCGGACAGAAAACCGCTCCGCGCTTCCCGGAATTGATCTAGGTGGCTGCGCTATCGGTGCGAAAACGCACGCCCTCGGCGCGGCCATGCACGCTTCCCCAGTCGTAGAGCGCCTGGAGCGCGGCGGCGAGATCTTCACCGCGCCCGGTCAAGGCGTAGCGCCCCTTGCCGTCGGGCGACATCTCGAGCGTGACGAAGCCGATCTCGACAAGCTCGGCCAGGCGCTGCGTCAGCATCTTGTCCGAGAGCGAGGGGATCAGCCGGCGCAGGTCGGAATAGCGCATCGGCTGTTCCTTGACGTGCGCCAGGATCACCGTCTTCCATTTGCCGCCGAGCGCGTCGAGCGCGAACTCGACCGGGCAGCCGTAGAGTCTTCCGCGTTGGGTCATGCGCCATGGTAGGCAAGGCATGGTGACGACGGAAGCAGAATTCGCCCGGTCATCTGGCCAGGGGTCGCGGCTCACGGCCTCGCCGGCCACAAAATCCAGGGAGGAGAACGAAGATGAGCGTACGCGACGCCAATCCGGTCAACGCGCAACAGCCGAAACGTGTGGCGATCGTCATCGCCAACCCGGCTGTCTCGACCACCACGGGCTGGCCGGTCGGCTTCTGGCGGAGCTAGCTCCCGCACCCCTGGTTCGCCTTCACCGCGAGGTTATGCGGTCGAGATCTTTTCACCCAACGGCGGCGGTCTTGCATCCGAAATTGCGTCAAGACAAAGGGGGCCTTATCCGAGCAATCGCTTGCTTAGCCGCGCACACTGCACGCGAATATCGGGAATGGCGTCGATCTCGAAGAAGGTGCCGCGCGTCAGCGGCCCGACCGCCAAAATCTTGGCCGATACTGTGCCATCGCCGGCGATGACCTCGCAGTCCGCGGTCACATCGAGGCCGAGCCGCAGCGGATCCGGCCGTGCCAGCCCACGGTCGACCAGCGACCGCACCACGCTGTTCGAGGTGGTCGAGATATCCCTGGCGATGCCGGTGCAATCATAGATGCGGGCGACATCGAACCTTTCGAGGCGCTGCGTGTGGCGGGACTGGACCTCTACGGTGTAGCCTGCGGCGATGTCGACGATGCGGCCGGCGACAAGCCGGATGCGGCCGGCCTGCACCGCCTCCGTAACGCGGGCGTAGACTTGCGGCGCCATGCGATGGCGGTGGATGTCCCACCACGCCTTGGTGTGCTCGACAAAGCGGCGCTTGGCCGAGGACGGCCAGTTCTGCCAGATCTTCTGGTTGAAGGGCCTCAGACCGTCGACGACGTCGCGCCAGTCGATGCCGGCCTTCTGGTTTTCCCGGATCAGGTCGCGGAACCAGCCGACGAAATAGGAAAGCTGGGTGCCGAGCGGGATATCGGCAACGTCGAGCTTGATGGGATTGCCCTTGCGATGCGGCGAAGGCAGCAGGCCGCGCCGCGACACCGCGACGATCGCGCCGCGATGACCGCGCTGCTCGAGCGACAGAAAGGCATCGACCATGCTCAACCCCGTGCCCAGCACCAGGACTCGGGCTTCGGGGTCGAGCGCGCTGTCGGCCTCGGATCCCATCCTGATCGCGTGGCCCTGCCCCGCCCCCGGCTCCTCGTCATGGCCGGTCGCCAGCACGGCAAGATGCGCAACCACGCTGGTGCCGTTGGCCAGCGCCACCTCGACGCCGGACGCGGTCGGCGAGATCGACAGGCTCTCCTCGCGGATCAGGCGCAGCCGGCCCGTCTGCTGCTCACGCGCCTCGAGTTCGTCGAGCAGCTCCTTGAGATAGCGGGCGTAGACGCTGCGCGGCGCATAGACCGGTGCCTGTTCCGGCGTTGCCAGGCCGCGTTCAAGTAGCCAGCGCGAGAAATTGCCGGGATCGTCGGCATAGGCGCTCATGCCCAACGCGCTGACATTCAGCACATGGGCTGAGAGCAGCGTTGAATAGGCCATGCCTTGCCCAAAATGCGGGCGTTTTTCGACCAGGCTGACGCGGAGATCGGGATTGGGCGACTTCAGCAGATGCGCGGCAAGCACGACGCCGCTGGCGCCGCCACCGACAATGATGATCGAAGTTGGAATGATCGAATTTGCGCGTCCGGTCATGCGCGCACCAATTGTCTTGGGAGCCATTGGTTCCGGAATTCTCGGGTCAGGCTTTGTTGATTCAGGCCTGGATTTTCAACGGCACCGAAAGGTCTTCGTCGCCGGCGATGTCGCGCATCTCGGCGAGGCTGCGCTGGTCCAGCACCTCGGCGATGGCCTGCCGGACCTCCAGCATCAGATGTCGGACTTGGCATGTCGCCTCGTTGCAATCTTCGCAGCGCTGATACTGGGTGCGGCTGGCGCAAGGAATGGGGGCAAGTGGCCCGTCGAGCACGCGCACGACGTGCCCGACCTTGATCTCGTCCGCTGGGCGCGCCAGGCGATAACCGCCCTCCTTGCCCTTGCGGCTCTGGACGAAACCGGCATTGCGCAATTCGCCAAGGATGGCATCGAGGAACTTTTTCGGAATATTGTTTGCGCGGGCGATGTCGTTGACGAAGGCGAGCTGTCCAACCGGCAGGCGCGCCAGATGAACGAGCGCCTTGAGGCCGTACTTACCTTTTTTCGTGAGCATAACCCGAACGTTTCTCTGTCATGCGATGACCCAAGGCCATCGGTTGCGAAACGCCTGGCGTGCCTCCCCGCCGCGTCCAAGCTGTCACTACAGATAAATTCTAGTGACATGATATACAAGCCAAGAAACGTTGATTTTGTTTCGTTTTCAAGCCGCAATGGCCATTTTGGCCGGGGCTTGTGGCCCTACGAGCACAGGAGCCGCCGCCAATGGGACACCGGCAAACTGGCCGGCGACAGGAATGTCCCGACCGGCCGACAGCAGCTTCTGTCCCTGAATTTGAAGGCCAAAGCATGCCGCGCGCGGCAACAAGGAGGGTGGCGTCGCTCATCGTCCTCTCCAATCCTTCAATGTCCATAAGAATACTAGACTTAACCCCGAGCACAGGAAATTCACTTTCAATTGTTCGGCCGTTCGCAGCATGGATTTGCCGGTGACCGGGCCAAAACGGAAAATTCTTGTTTGCGGCTGATGGCGCGCAATCACCGGTCGCCCCAACGGACAGCGAAGCCAGAGGCGAGGTGGAGCCAAGAAGGCAATTGAGGTGCTGCGCCATTGTTCAAAGCAGCGACGCAGCGGAGACCCGAGGATCGATGCCGCTATACTGACCAATGAATGCAGATCCAATAGTGCGCGCCATTCCGTCTCTGTTTCGGCTGACCTGACCGTCAACAGACCTTAGGCCGAGGCCCGCTGCAGCCGCCATATCCGCCTTCGCGCCGCGCCACTGACGGCTTTTTTCTAACAAGACGGCAATGGTTGGAAGGATTTAACTCTACAAGCTTATAGACTTAGCTGACTATGAGGGAGCGATCCGATTTTTCTCTTTTCAAGGAGCCTTTCATGTCCACTATTTCGCGACGCGTCGTTCTCCTGTCCTCGGCGGCTCTGGCTGGTGCCGGCTTTCTCGGCCCAGCCCATGCGAAGGACCTCAAGATCACTATCGGCTACCAGACGGTCGTCGAACCCTCGAAGGTGCCGCAGGCCGACGGCGCCTATGAGAGCGCGACCAAGGCGGCAATCGACTGGCGGAAATTTGATTCCGGCGCCGACGTGATCGCCGCCGTCGCTTCCGGTTCGGTCGACATCGGTTATGTCGGCTCGAGCCCGCTGGCGGCGGCGGCGAGCCGCGAGCTTCCCATCCAGACCATCTTCATTGTCGGGCTGATCGGCGAATCCGAGGCCCTTGTCGCCCGCAACGGCGCCGGCATCGAGAAGGTCGCCGACCTTGCCGGCAAGAAGGTGGCGGTACCCTTCGTCTCGACGACGCATTACAGCCTGCTTGCGGCGCTGAAGCATGAGGGTGTCGAGCCGAAGTCGGTCGATATTCTCAATCTGCGGCCACCGGAGATCGCGGCGGCATGGGCGCGCGGCGACATCGACGCCGCCTATGTCTGGGATCCGGCACTCGGCCAGATCAAGACGTCGGGCAAGGTCGTGCTGGATTCCTCGCAGGTCGCCGCCTGGGGCGCGCCGACTTTCGACGCCTGGATCGTGCGCACCGACTTC
The DNA here is from genome assembly GCF_040318135.1 of Mesorhizobium sp. M1295. Lineage (NCBI taxonomy): Bacteria > Pseudomonadati > Pseudomonadota > Alphaproteobacteria > Hyphomicrobiales > Phyllobacteriaceae > Mesorhizobium > Mesorhizobium sp. M1295. The sequence goes on along the minus strand of NZ_JAMYLU010000005.1, from coordinate 133,476 downwards.
GCCGAAAGGAACCCGGAGGCGGTGCGCGACTTCGTCAAAGTGACGGGCGCTGCCTATGCCGAATTCCTGGCCAAGCCGGATCAATGGTCGGTGTCCTCGCCGCAAGCGGCCAAGATCGCCAGGATCACCGGGGCCAAGCTCGAAGACGTGCCGCAACTGCTGAGGGGCTATGTCTTCCCGACGCTCGAGGAGCAGGCCTCGGACAAGTTCCTCGGTGGCGGCACGGTCAAGGCAGTCGAGGCGACGTCGGCCTTCCTCAAGGAGCAGGGCAAGATCGACGCCGTGCTGCCGGATTATTCGAAATACGTGTCGTCGAAATATGTCGGCGAGGCGCTTGCCTCGAATTAGCGACCGCTCAATGCGCGCGTCCTCCCTTCCCTGACGCGCGCGTTGCCTGCAGATTCAGAATATCGGCGACGCCACATGACGCATCTCCTGCTCGACAAAGTCTCGATTCATTATGAAGGCCAGCCGGCGCCGGCCGTCGAACGCGTGTCGATTGACGTCGCCAAGGATGACTTCGTTGTCCTGGTCGGCCGCTCCGGCTGCGGTAAGACCTCGCTGCTCAATGTCGCTGCGGGCCTGGTCGAGCCTGTGCGCGGCAGCGCCACGGTAGGCGGCAGGCCGATCACGGCGCCAGGCTCGGACCGCGCCGTCGTGTTCCAGAACGACGCGCTGTTTCCGTGGCTGACCGCGCGGGAAAATGTCGCCTTTGCGCTCAGGCTGCGCGGCGTCGGGCCAAGTGAACGGGCGCGGCGCGCCGATGCGCTGCTGGCGCTGGTGAAGCTCGACGGTGCCGGCGACAAGCGCATCTGGGAGCTTTCCGGGGGCATGCGCCAGCGCGTCGGCCTGGCCCGGGCGCTGGCGGCCGAGCCGCAATTCCTGCTGCTCGACGAGCCGCTGGGCGCGCTCGATGCGCTGACACGGGAACGCATGCAGACAACGCTGCTCGATCTGTGGACGGCAAGCAATGTCGGCGTGCTGATGGTGACGCACGGCATCGAGGAAGCGCTGGTGCTCGCAACCCGCATCATTGTGCTGGCTCCCGACCCTGGGCGGGTGGTGCGGAGTTTCGAAACCGGCTTCAGCCGGCGCTATGCAGCCGGCGAGGCCATTCGCAGCATCAAGGCCGATCCCGCCTTCGCCGCGGCGCGCGGCGAGCTGACCGATGCGATCTTCGAAGGAGAGGCAGCATGACCGTTACCTCCTATACCGAGCGGCCGCAGCGCTCCAAGGCCGACGACGGAGCCGACGCGCTGTCCGTGCCATGGTCGCGGTCGCGGCCGAGACGCAGCCGCGTTTCGGCCCGCATGGTCAGCGCGATCACTGTTCTGGTGGTGCTGGCGGCGTGGGCACTGTCGGCCCGCCTGCAATTGGTGTCGCCGGTTTTCCTGCCGTCGCCCGTGGCAGTCTGGAACAAATTTGTCGTCGTCGCCCGTGACGGCTTTGTCGACGCGACGCTGCTCCAGCATATCGCCGCCAGTCTGTGGCGGGTATTTGCAGCGCTGATCGCGGCCGTTTTCGTCGGCGTTCCCATCGGGCTGGCTATCGGCATCAGCATCATAGGGCGCGGCATCTTCGATCCGCTGCTCGAATTGCTGCGGCCGATCCCGCCGCTGGCCTATCTGCCACTAATCATTATCTGGTTCGGCATTGGCGAGCCGTCCAAGATCCTGGTGATTGCCATCGCCATGCTGGCGCCGGTCGCGCTGTCGACGGCATCGGGTGTTCGCGGCGTCTCGCAGGAACGCATCAATGCGGCACGCGCGCTTGGCGCGACCCGCACGCTGCTTGTCCGGCACGTGATCCTACCCAGCGCACTGCCCTCGATCCTGACCGGCCTGCGCATCGCGCTTGGCGCCGGCTGGTCGACGCTGGTTGCCGCCGAGCTGGTGGCGGCGACGCGCGGGCTCGGCTTCATGATCCAGTCCGCCGCCCAGTTCCTCGTCACCGACGTGGTGGTGATGGGCATACTGGTGATCGCGGCCATTGCCTTCGTGCTCGAATTCATCATCCGCAGGATCGAGCGGGTGCTCGTCCCGTGGGCGGGGCGGGAGTGACCGGATCGGAGACGTGACGATGCCCCATTCCACCGCTGTGCTGCTTGCGCGTTTCGGCCATTGGCTCCGCCTGATCAAGGCCGGAGACAAACAGCCGCCTGAGGACGAACGCAAAGCGCCGACGCCGGTGCATCTGGACGCGGAGCGCAACCGCTTACCGCCGCGCGACGAAAGTTTCTACTGGGGCTGGCAATACTGGTCGCGGTGACCGGCCGCCACAGGTCCGCTGTGCGCTGCTCTGGCGGGAGCCTGAGGATCGACGCCTGCTCAAACGCGCGAACGGTTCGCCCAGGCCAGGCCGGCCAAGCCAACCAGCGCGGTGACGATGCCGACATAGAGCCATTGCGACTGGCCGGTCATGAAGCTGCCGCCGATAAGGCCGATGCCTTGCAATGACCACAGCACGCCGATGGCGAGCACAATCAACGCCAGCAGATTTTTGATCAATCTCATTGCTAAAACTCCTTTCCAAGTCGATCATCGGCCGCGCTCCTGCCGGAATGGAACAGCGAAAGAAGCGGCCCGGTCAGGCCAACTTCTACTTAGATGCAAATCTCTGATCTTGTGCAAGACGTGCTGAGGTCGATGCGAAGATCATCAAAGAAGCTGTGCCTTGCTGCGGAAACTCTCTGACAAATTGTTTCGCACCGACTCCAAACGTGTAACATTGTCATGGAACCGACAGATCATTGCCGCATTTGCTGCCTCATTCGCCTCTAACCGCTGCGGGTCTGTCAACGGAGCCAGTCCCCAACACATGAACAAAAGCAACCAGACCGCGCTTGCCGCGGCCATGATCGCGGCTGGCCTGATGGTCGGCGCATCCACTGCCAGCGCCGCCGCTCAGTGCGGCCGTGCCTCCTGGTACTCACTGCATTCCAGAACCGCTTCCGGCGAACGCATGAACCCGTCGGCGCTGACCGCAGCGCATCGCAGCCTGCCGTTCGGCACCAAGCTGAAGGTGACCAACCGCAACAATGGCCGCAGCGTCGTCGTGCGGATCAACGATCGCGGCCCGTTTATCAGGGGCCGCGTGCTCGATCTGTCGAAGGGCGCCGCCAGCCAGCTCGGCTTCATCAGCTCGGGCCATACCGCCGTCTGCATGGCACGCGTCTAACAGTCAGAGCGCCAGGCCGGACACCTCCTCCGACGATCGCACCGATAGGCGTACCCTTGGCTACGCCTTCGCAGGTGCACATTGAGCCGGCTGTTGCCGTTGAAGGCGGATTCCCAACATCTTGGACGAAAGAATGAGCATAAATCACGCAAGTTGACGTATTGCATCGCAGCAAATTGTTGCTAACCTCCCGCAAGACAAGGCTCGGCGCTGCTCGTCGGCCCTTCGATCGCAGTCGGCAGCGGGGTTCTCGATGTTCTACCAGCTTTACGAACTGAACCATGCCGCCTTGCAGCCGGCCCGCCTCTATGCCGATGCGGTGCGCCTGTTCTACTCCAATCCGCTCAATCCGGTTTCACACACGTCCTGGGGCCGCTCGGTCGCGGCAACGGCCGAATTGTTCGAACGCACGACACGCCGCTACGGCAAGCCGCAATTCGGCCTGACCAAGACCGTGGTCGACTGGAAAACCGTCGAGGTCAGCGAACGCACCGTCTGGTCGCGGCCGTTCTGCAATCTGGTCCGTTTCGAGCGGGCTGTCCCGGCCGGGCGCCGGCCGGATCCGAAGCTGTTAATCGTCGCACCGATGTCGGGCCACTATGCGACGCTGTTGCGCGGCACGGCCGAGGCGATGCTGCCCTATGCGGACGTGCATATCACCGACTGGGTCGACGCCCGGATGGTGCCGCTTGCCGACGGCAGCTTCGACCTCGACGACTATGTCGACTACATTGTCGACATGCTGCATGCGCTGGGACCCGACACCCACGTGATGGCAGTGTGCCAGCCGTCGGTGCCGGTGCTGGCGGCGGTGGCGCTGATGGAAGCCAAGGGCGATCCTTTCGTGCCCTCGACGATGACGCTGATGGGCGGCCCGATCGACACGCGCCGCAACCCGACGGCGGTCAATTTGCTGGCCCAGGAAAAGGGCATCGACTGGTTCCGCGACAACGTCATCATGCGCGCGCCCTGGCCGGTGCCGGGCTTCGGCCGCGAGGTCTATCCCGGTTTCCTGCAGCTTTCGGGTTTCATGAGCATGAACCTGGATCGCCACATCATCGCCCACAAAGACTTCTTCATGCACCTGGTGAAGCATGACGGCGACAATGCCGAGAAGCACCGGGAATTCTATGACGAATACCTGGCGGTGATGGATCTGACGGCAGAATTCTACCTGCAGACCGTCGATACCGTCTTCGTCCGCCAGGCCTTGCCCAAGGGCGAAATGACGCATCGCGGTGTGGCGGTCGACCCTTCGGCGATCCGCAATGTCGCCCTGTTCACCGTCGAGGGCGAGAACGACGACATCTCCGGCCTTGGCCAGACCAAGGCGGCGCACGACCTCTGCATCAACATTCCGGCCGACAGGCACGCCCATTACATGCAGCCGGCGGTCGGCCATTACGGTGTGTTCAACGGCTCGCGCTTCCGCTCCGAAATCGTGCCGCGCATCGTCGATTTCATTACCAGCTACGGCCGCCAGAACCGTGTTGCGGTGAAGCCCAAGCTGGTCAGGACCGGCAAGAAATAGGCGACCAGCGATGATGCCCGTCAATCCGCATCAGGTCGGTCAATGCCAAAATCATCGGTTGGCGGGGCCGTGCGGCCGGTCGACCTGTTGCACAATAGTCGCGTTGGCGCCACGCAGGTAACCATGCCGCAAAAATCAATCCATCCTCATAATTGACACCGACTGTAAATACCCCTTAACGTTTCGTTAACAACAAGGGACAAGCGGGGACAATGATTTCCTCACCAATGGCGAGAACGCTACGCCTGTGCGCGCTGGCTGGACTTACTGTGGCGGCAGGTTGGGCCAGTTCGGCCTCGGCAGCCAGCCCGATGATAACAGGTGGTCCGACGTCGCAGCCGATCGGCCATTATGATTTCTGCAAGACCTACCCGTCGGAATGCTCGATCCGCCCGAAGGATCTGTCGCCCGCCAGCATGACCGGCTCGCTGTGGCGCAAGCTGCTCAGCGTCACGGTAAAGGTCAACGCCGCCGTCAAGCCTGAGAGCGACTTCGACATCTACGGCAAGGACGAGGTCTGGGCCTATCCCGACAAGGGTGTCGGCGACTGCGAGGACTATGTCCTGGAAAAGCGCCGTGAGCTGAACCGGCTGGGCGTCTCGTTTGCCGATCTGCTGATGACCGTCGTGCGCAAGCCGGATGGCGAAGGCCACGCCGTGCTGACGGTGCGCACCGACAAGGGCGACTACATCCTCGACAATCTGACCGACCAGGTCCGTTCCTGGGACCAGACCGGCTATCGTTTCCTCAAGCGGCAGGCGATCGACAATACCGGCCGTTGGGTCTCGATCCGCGGCGGCCAGCAGGTTCTGGTCGGCTCGGTCCAGTAACAAAGCAACTCATTTCGGCCGGTTCAGCGCAGCGCGGAGCGACGCAATGATGCGGCGAAGCTCGGCTTCGTCGAGCTTTTCGATGTTGTCGGCCAGGAGATTGGCAAGCTCGGTCGCCGCCGGGCTAAGGCCGGACGTGTCGAGCCTGACGCGCGGATGCGAGGTTTGGGCCAACCGCGCCAGTTCCTCGGCGTCGTCCCAAATGATGTTGAAATAGCCGATGATCTTCTGGATCAGCGTCCAGCTCGGCGCACCGCGGCGGCCGTGTTCGAGCGCCGAGAGATAGGCTGCGCTGACGCCGATCGCCTTGGCCATGTCCTTCTGGGTGACGCCGCGCTCGTTTCGCAGCACGCGAAGCTTTTCGCCGAACGGGGTCACGAGCACATCCTCATTGGCGCATCCTCATGGGCGCATCCTCAAGAGCGCGCCCGCCGCAGACGGACGTAAAGCGCGCCCGAGCCGCCATGATTGCGGGCGGCATGGTCGTGGCTGGAGACAAGGGGCCGGAAGGCGGGCGTCGACAGCCATGACGGCACGGCGCGTCGCAAGACGCCGTCGCCGCCCGACGAAGAGCCCTTGCCGGTGATTACCAGGACATAGCGGATGCCGCCGGCATGCGCCCGGTGCAGGAAGGAAAACAGCAGCGAATAGGCTTCGTCCTGGGTCAGGCCATGCAGGTCGACGCGGCCCTCGATCGGCAGCCGGCCCTTCGACAGCTTGTCCAGCGTCGGTTCGTCGAGTGCGTGGGAAACATGCTGCGCCTTCGGTTTCGCGACCGCGGCAGCATTGCCCGCGACCTGTGCCGGCGGCGGCACCTGCCTGGTTTCGTCGATCTCCGGCCCAAGCTTGGGAATATCGACGGCGATCTTGCCCTTCAGCGGCTTTGCCGTGCGCGCCACCAGGTTCCACAGGACCCGGTCGTCCTCGCTCAGCCTGTCGATGCGCCGGGTCATCGGTCTGCTCCTGAAACCAGCGGCCGGGGGATCAGCGCATAAAAATCGGCGGCGTTGCGGATAACGCCGGCGATCTCGCCGGCCGCATCGCCCGACCCAGCGAACAGATCGCCGCGGGCCGGCCCGATGATCGCTGAGCCGGTGTCCTGTGCGATCATCAGCCGCCGGAACGGTTTTTCGTCGAAGGCGGTCAGCGACGGCGCATCGATATGGAAGGGCGTGCCGAACGTGTGCAGCAGCCGGTCGACGGCGATCGAGCGGCAGGGTGTCAGCGGCACCTTGGCGGCAGCGACCGGGCCGAGCTCCGGGTCGTCGACGCCCATCTCGCGGAAGAAGATGTAGGAGCGGTTGCGCCAAAGGATCTCGTCGACGCGCTCCGGACGCGCCTTGAGCCAGGCACGGATCGACTGCATCGTCACTTTTTCCAGCGGGATCTCGCCTTCGTCGCTCAGGATCTTGCCCGGTCCGGTAAAGCGCTGGCCGGATTTGGCGGCATAGGTGACGCGGCAAAGCTCCCCGTCGGTCATGTTGAGCCGCGCCGCGCCCTGCACGTGGATGAAGAAGGCATCGACCTTGTCGGCGAGCCAGGCGATTTCCAGGCCTTGTCCAGCGAGCGCGCCGCGTTCGATCTCGCCGCGGTCGAAATATTCGACCGGGTCGTTCGGCGCCGCACGAGCGAAGGCAAGATAAGGATCCATGCCGGAAGGACGATTGCCATCGTCGATGTCGACAAGGTCGGCCGGGCGGGTTAGCAACGGCACCGAAAATCGTCGCGTGCGCACCGGCGAGGCGTCGACCTCCGGCTCGTAGAAGCCGGTGACGAGGCCTGGGCCGCCGTTTTCCGCCCCTATATGGGCCGGCACAAAGTAGCGCTCGAAGAAGCTTCGGGCCTCCAACCGATTCGCCGGCGAAACGGTGCGCGCTGCGGCATAGGCTTCGGCAAAGGCGCCGAAATCGACGCCGAGCGCGCCGGAGCGGTAGGGTTTCGTCAGGACATGAAAGGCCGAGCGGCGAAAGGCGTCAAAGGCAGGGAGTTGGTCGTCCTCGTCCCAGCCCGGCAATTCGCCAAAGGACTTTTCGCTGAAGACTCGAGAAAGCGACACGACAGCCCCCGCCGCCGTCCAGTTCAGTCTTCTTCTTCGGTGGCGACGAGCTTCCAGTTCGGATCGCGCGAGCGCGCGTCACGAGCGAAGGTCCAGACGTCCTTGACCTCGGCGACGGTCTCGGGATCGCCGTCAATGACGGCGCCGGCCTTGTCGCGGGTCGCTGAAATCAGTTCGCTGACAATGCGCAGCGTGATGTGCGCCTCGCTGCCCTTCATCTCGGCCGAAACGATGTCGGCCTTGTCGATGCCGACGAAGGAGGACTGGATTTTTTCGGCTTTTGCCTCGCGGTCGCCGATGGCCGCGACAAAGCCGTCATAGACCTCGCGCGACAAAAGGTTCTTCAAGGTTTTGCGGTCGCCATCGGCGTAGGCCATGACGATCATCTCATAGGCCATCTTGGCGCCGTCGACGAAGGTCTTCGGGTCGAAGGTCGGATCATTGTCCTTGATCGCCCGCAGGCCCCGGTTGAGATCTGTGTCGGGCTTGGCAAAGGCGTCGATCGCCGTATAGGCATCGGCCGCCGGCTCTCCCGCCAGCCGCTTGCGCGGCAGCGAAACCACGTTCTCGGGTTTCTGGGCGGCATCCTTGTCGTTCTTGCGCCCTGCCGTATATGGATCGAAGGGCGGGCGTTCGTTGCCCGTGCGTCGGCCAAGCACGTTGCGCAGCTGGAAGAAGATCACCACCGCCGCAATCAGAAAGAAAATTGTGCCGAAGTCGAAGAAGCCCATATCTTGCGCCAATCAATCCCTGCTTTGGCCGGACCAGCGGCCAAGCAAGGGCCGCGATCACATAGCGTTCAGTATCCAAAGCATATAGAACGCATGGCGCAATCATTCAAATCAAAGGCAGCCATACCTATCTAACAGCTCTGGTGCCAGCGGCGATTGCTCGCCGGCCGGCAAAACATCGAAACGATCGGTCAAGATTTGCGTATCTCGCTGCTTCCCCTGTTTGTTCTTGCGCTTCCGCTGCTGGAGATAGCCGGTTTCGTCATTGTCGGCCGCCAGATCGGCGCGCTGGCGACGGTCGGGCTGGTGCTGGCCTCGAGCGTCGCCGGCGCCTTGCTCCTTCGACACCAGGGTTTTGGCGTCATGGCCAGGGTCCGTGCCGAAATGGATGCCGGCCACGATCCGAGCCGCCAGCTTGCGCACGGCGCCATGATCGTTCTGGCCGCGATCCTTTTGATCATCCCCGGCTTCATCTCGGATATTTTCGGCATTCTACTGTTCCTGCCACCGGTGCGCGATCTTGCCTGGCGGATGCTGAAAGGCCGCATCGTGCTGGCCACCGATTTCGGCGTTGGTTTGCGGGCAAGGCAACGCGGCAAGACCATCGATCTCGACGACGGCGACTATTCGCGCGCCGACGACCATGCGCGCGGGCCTGACTCTCCCTGGCGCCGCCTCAAGGACGAGTAGCCGCAAGGCAACCGGCGTCTTTTGCAAACTTGTCTTGTCGTGCCGGCCATGATAGCGAACGCCCGAATTTCAATCCGGTCAGCAACGCTGCCCAGGCAAAAGGATCACAGCTTATGGCCAGCAACGACGACGCCCCGACCGGCGCAGCCAACGGTAATGGAAATGCGGAGCAGCCTTCGCTCAACGTGCTTGCGCAATATGTGAAGGACCTGTCCTTCGAAAGCCCCGGCGCGCCAAACTCGCTGCGCGGCCGCGACAAGGCCCCCGGCATCGCCATCAACGTCAACGTCAACGCCAACCCGCTTTCGGACAAGCAGTTCGACGTCAATTTGACGCTGAATGCCAAGGCATCGTTCGACCAGGAAGTGCTGTTCAATGTCGAACTGGTCTATGGCGGCGTCTTCTCCATCAGCGGCTTCCCGCAGGAGCACATGCTGCCGATACTGTTCATCGAATGCCCGCGGCTGCTGTTCCCGTTCGCCAGGCAGATCATTGCCGAGGCAACGCGCAATGGCGGCTTCCCGCCGCTGATGCTCGACCCGATCGATTTCGCGCAGATGTTCCAGCAGAAGCTGGCCGAGGACCAGGCCGCCGCCAAGGTCAAGGTGAGCTGAAGGCGTTTGTGTCTCGATAGCGTTTGAGAAACCCGGCCTTGCGCCGGGTTTTTTTATGAGCCGCTGGCGGGACAGTGCCCCCTCTGGCCTTCCGGCCATCTCCCCCTTAAGTGGGGAGATCGGAACTTCACGTCAGCCTTCGCCAATCCTTCATCGTCGCAGGAATGAGCGAGGCGCTGGGACTGCCAATCTTTCCCACTGAGGGGGAGATGCCAAGTGGTGGCTAAAAGGGCAGGACAGAGGGGGCGACGGATCACTCCGCTCAAAATCACTATGCCGCGGAACTCGCTTCCCGGCCGATGCGCAGCCAAAGCGCCTTTTCGCCGAGGCTGCCAACCATGCCCGCGTGTGCTGCGCGCTCGGCATCGGTCAGGCGCGAGGGCAAGGCGATGGGCCTGACGCCGATCGAAATGTCGATATCGTCGACATTCTGTCGTCCGCCCGCCGGCGTCATGATGCTGTCGAGGATGAGGCTGGCCTGCTTGCCGCCGATAAGCTCGATATAGACCTCGGCCAGCAATTCAGAATCGAGCAACGCGCCATGCTTGGTGCGACGGCCATTGTCGATGCCATAGCGGCGGCAGAGCGCGTCGAGCGAATTGGGACCCATTGGATGCTTGCGGCGCGCCAGCGCCAGCGTGTCGACGATCCGTCCCGGATCGATGGCCGGATGACCAAGCCGGCCGAATTCGAGGTTGAGGAAGCCGATGTCGAAGCCGGCATTATGGGCGACCAGCTTGGCGCCGTCGATGAAGGCCAGGAACTCCTCGGCGATCTCCATGAAAGTCGGCTTGCCCTGAAGATCGGCGGCGCTGATGCCGTGCACGGCCTGCGCCTCGTGATGAATCGGGCGGCCTTGTGGGTTGATGTATTTGTGGAAGGTGCGGCCGGTCGGAAAGCGGTTGACCAGCTCGATGCCGCCAAGCTCGATGACGCGGTCCTCGCGCGTGTCGAGGCCGGTGGTTTCCGTATCGAAGATGATCTCACGCATCGAATCAGTCCATTGGTTCCGCGTCATTCTAGCCGAATCACACCCGGAACAAAATGGCAACAAGTAATGTGGGCTGCAAGCCTCTTAACCCGGACTGGCTGCTTTATCCCCGACTAGTTCGGCGACGATCGCATTGACAGCCGCGCGGGCGGCGTCAAAGCCCTGGCCGGTGTCGACGACGAAGTCGGCGCGCCGGCGCTTTTCGGCGTCGGGAACCTGCCTGGCCAGGATCGACGCAAACTTTTCCTCGCTCATGCCCGGGCGCGCCAGCACGCGGGCGCGCTGGATCTCGGCCGACGCGGTGACGACCACAACCTTGTCGACGCGATCGCGGCCGCCGGTCTCGAACAGCAGCGGTATATCGAGCACGGCAAGTGGCGCGCCGGCGGCACGATTTTGCGCCAGAAAGGCATCGGCGTCGGCACGGACCAGCGGATGGATGATCGCTTCCAGCCGTTTCAGCGCGGCGGCATCGCCGAGCACCCGTTCGGCCAACTTTGTGCGATCGACCGCACCGGATCGGGTGGTCCCGGGAAAGACCGCCTCGACCATGGGGGCGGCCTTGCCGGCATAGAGGCGATGCACCGCCTCGTCGGAATCATGGACCGGCACGCCGGCCTCGGCAAACATCTTTGCCGTGGTCGACTTGCCCATGCCGATCGATCCGGTGAGGCCGAGCACGATCATGGCTTCGCGCCGATATCGGCAATGATCATTTGCCGCAGTTCGGCGGTGACCTGCGGCCTGGTGCCGAACCAGCGCTCGAAGCCGGGCACCGCCTGGTGCAGCAGCATGCCGAGCCCATCGACGGTCTTGAGGCCGCGCGCGCTGGCTGCGGCGAGCAACGGCGTTTCCAGCGGAACATAAACGATGTCGGTGACGATGGCGCGGTCGGGCAGTCTGCCCGGATCGGCGGACAGGCCTTCATTGCCATGCATGCCGAGCGCTGACGTGTTGACCAGCAGGCCGGCATCTTCGAGCAACTCGCCGGTCGCCGCCATGCCATGGGCGGAGACGCCGGCACCGAAGCGGTCGCGCAGCTCCTGCGCCCTCGCAAGCGTCCGGTTTACGATGCGGATATCGTTGACGCCGCGTTGCTTCAGCGCATGGATGACCGCGCGAGCGGCACCGCCGGCACCGAGCACAACGGCCGGGCCGTCGGCCGCCCAACCCGATGCATACTCGTCCAGATTGGCGGCAAAGCCATGGGCATCGGTATTGCCGCCCCACAATTCGCCATCCTCAAACCACAGTGTGTTGACCGCACCGATTTGTTCGGCCGCGTCGTCGCGGCGCGCCGCCAATGCGAAGGCGGCCTCCTTGTGCGGGATGGTGACGTTGCCGCCGCTATAGCCTTGTGCCTGCAGCGTTTGCAGGAATTCGGCAAACGCTTCTGGCGCAACGTCAATGGCCTCGTAGACGCCGTCGATGCCGTATTTCGCCAGCCAGTAGCCGTGGATCTTCGGTGACCTGGAATGGCCGATCGGGTGGCCGGTGACGAAGGCTTTTTTCGAGGCCTCAGCCATCGATCGCCCCGAGCTCACGCAGCTTGGCCAGCACCGGCAAAAGCGGCAGGCCAACAATGGTGAAGTAGTCGCCCTCGATCTTTTCGAACAGCTGGATGCCCTCGCCTTCGATCTGGTAGGCACCAACGCTGGACAACGCCTTGGCGCCGACGCGCGCCAGATGGCGGCCGATGAAGGCCGGATCGAGCTTGCGCATGGTCAGGCTGGCGATGCCGACATGCCGCCACAGAACCTGGCCGTCACGGGCCAGCACGACGGCACTGTTGAGCTGATGCGTCTTGCCCGACAACGCCAGCAGATGACGGCGCGCGCCTTCCATGTCGGCCGGCTTGTGGAACAGCTCGTCGCCGAGCGACAGCGTCTGGTCGCAGCCGAGCACCAGGGCGCCGGGCTTGCGCTCACTGACTTCGGTGGCCTTGGCCTCGGCAAGCACCAGGGCGACGTCCTCCGGCGACACGCCACTATTTTGCAGCGGCGCCTCCAGCGCACGTTCGTCGACAGAAGCCGGAACCGCTTCGACCACAACGCCGGCATTGACAAGCAGCGCCTTGCGGAACGGGCTGCCCGAGGCAAGGATGATTTTTTCGGCCATTTTTTTCGCCCGTTTTCTGGCGCTCACTAGGGTGTGTCGAGATTCAGGTCAGGCCGCGCCGAGAGTGGTGGCTTCCGAGAACCGGAGCGGAGTGTACTTAAAGTACGTGAGCACCGGAAGCGCAGGAAGCCGCCGTTTGTAGGCCGGCATCACCTGAATATCACACGCCCTAGCGCGTCTTGCCGCGCAGGGCAACGATAGCCGCCGCCGTCTCCTCGATCGAACGGCGGCTGACATCGATCATCGGCCAGCCATGCCGTGTGCAGATCTGGCGGGCGTAGGCGAGTTCTTCGGCGATCGCGGCGCGGTCGACGTAATCGGTCGGCTCGTAGGCGCTGTTGCCGAGAACGCGGTTCTGCCGGACCTGGGAGATGCGCTCGGCAGTGGCGATCAGGCCGACGATCAGTGGCCTCCTGGCGTAGACCAGGCTTTCCGGCACCGGCACGCCGAGCACGATCGGGATGTTGGCGGTCTTGATGCCGCGATTGGCGAGATAGATGCTGGTCGGCGTCTTCGAGGTGCGTGAGATGCCGACAAGCACGATGTCGGCATCATCCATATTGGCCGGCAGCTGGCCGTCATCATGCTCCATGGTGAAATTGAGCGCGTCGATGCGGCGAAAATATTCGGCGTCCAGCACATGCTGGGCGCCGACGCGGCGGCCGGCCGGCGTGCCGAGATAGGACTGGAACACCGTCAGCACCGGCTCCAGTACCGAGACGCAAGGCAGGCCCATCGCCGCGCAGCGTTCATCGATGCCACGGGCAAGCTTCTGGTCGACGACGGTGTAGAGGATGATGCCCGGCTCCTCCTCGATGTCCTCGAACACTTTCGTCACCTGTTTTTCGGTGCGGATGAGCGGGTAGATGTGTTCGATGGCGCGCGCATCCTTGTATTGCGCGGAAGCGGCGCGGCCGGCGGCCAGCAGCGTTTCGCCGGTGGCGTCGGAAATCAGGTGAAGGTGAAAGAAGCTCTGCGGTTTGTTCACAGGATACATTCCAGGCTGTGGGCCGATGTGGATAAGCCGGGCGGAAAACTCGGCCACCGCCAAGCGACTGTATCAGATGCCGGTTTGTCCACAATTCGATGTGCTGTCGGCTTCTTCGGGCGGTTGGGGACAAGTCCGGGGACGGAGCTTTTTGCCTTCGCTTCATCCACAAGGGCAAGTTCCTTGGCCTGGCGGCAACGCATTGACTCCAGTCGGAAATTCCCGGCTTTCCACAAAGTCCTGCAATCCCGTTGGAGAAGCGCGCGACAATATGCTGGCTGGTCTTTTCCAGGGCAAAGCGGGACAGGAGACAACCACCACAACCAACAGACTCTTAGAATCATAAGATTCCTAAAAATAGAATATTTAATTATAGGGAAGCCTGGAAAGGCGAGCGCTCAATGCCTCAAGACCGGATCGTGCTGGACGTGTTGAGAGGCAAGGCAGCGTTTCCGCCGCCGCTCTGGATTATGCGCCAAGCCGGCCGCTATCTGCCGGAATACCGGGAGACGAGGAGACGGGCCGGATCGTTTCTCGATCTTTGCTACGACCCGGATCTCGCCGTCGAAGTGACGCTGCAGCCGATCGAACGCTTCGGCTTCGACGCATCGATCCTGTTTTCCGATATCCTTGTCGTGCCGCATGCGCTCGGCCGCGACGTGCGCTTCGAGGAAGGACGCGGCCCGCTGTTGACGCCGATCTCGGCTGCGGAGATCGAGGCTCTCGACGGCGAAACGTTTCACGTGAATCTCGAGCCGGTCTACGAGACGGTGCGGCGATTGCGCGCCAGACTGCCTGATGAAACGACGCTGATCGGCTTCTGCGGTGCGCCCTGGACGGTGGCGACCTACATGATTGCCGGCCACGGTACGCCCGACCAGGCGCCGGCCAGGCTGTTCGCCTATCGCGAGCCGGCGGCCTTTCTTCGGCTCCTGAAAGTGCTCGCCGATCATTCGGCTGCCTATCTGATCCGGCAGATCGAAGCCGGCGCCGACGTGGTGCAGATCTTTGATTCGTGGTCCGGCGTGCTCGACGAAGCGTCTTTCGAGTTGTTCTGCGTCCGGCCGGTGGCCGAGATTGTCCGGCAGGTGAAGGCTGTCCATCCCGACGTTCCGATCATCGGCTTTCCCAAAGGCGCCGGAGATCACTACCGGAGCTATCGCCAGACGACCGGCGTGACCGGGCTGGGCCTCGACTGGACCGTGCCATTGTCGACTGCGAAGGAATTGCAGCGTGACGGCGCCGTGCAAGGCAATCTCGATCCGCTGCGGCTGGTGGCCGGCGGCAAGGCGCTTGCCGACGGCGTGGGGGCGATCCTGAAGGTGTTAGGGGACCGGCCGCTGATCTTCAACCTCGGCCACGGCATCACGCCGGAGACGCCGCTCGCGCATGTCGAGCAGATGGTCAAACTGGTGCGGAGCGCGTCGTGACGATGATGGGCGCAGACAATGCGAACAGCACGAACAGCGGTAGCGGGGCGACGCGCCGCGCGGCAATCGCGATCGCCATTTTCCTCGTGCTGGCCGGGCTGCTGTTTCTCTTCGGGCCCGATGATTTCTATCCCTGGGCAAAGGCGATCCATGTGATTGCCGTCATCTCCTGGATGGCGGGCATGCTCTATCTGCCGCGCTTGCTGGTCTATCATGCCGATGCCGAAAAAGGCTCCGTCCAGTCGGAGACTTTCAAGGTAATGGAGCGCCGCCTGCTGCGCGGCATCATCAATCCGGCGATGGTGATTACCTGGGCGTTCGGCCTGTGGCTCGCCTGGAAAGGCTTTGGTTTTCAAGGCGGCTGGCTGCATGCCAAGATCGCTGCGGTGGTGGGTCTGTCGGCCGTGCATGGCTATTTCGCCGGCGCCGTCCGGAAATTTGCCGAAGACCGCAATGAAAAACCGGCAAGGCACTGGCGGATCGTCAATGAGATCCCCACATTGCTGATGGTCGTCATCGTCGTCCTGGTTATCGTGAAACCATTCTGACGTATTCGGTGCCCGCAAAAGGCGGCTTGCTCTTTCACCCGACCGACGATAAAAGACGGGTCTTCCTTCCCGTCATGCGCCGCCCGTCATCGCTTTCGGCCGCGCCCGGCATTTGTCGCATCCCGCCGATATTTTTCCCAAAGCTCATTCAGAGTCCGTCCATGCAAGAAATGAAACTCACCGAGTTCAAGAACAAGAAACCACCAGAGCTGATCGCCTATGCGGAATCGCTCGAGGTCGAGAACGCCAGCGTCATGCGCAAGCAGGAGCTGATGTTCGCGATCCTGAAGAAGCTGGCGGCACAGGATATCGAGATCATCGGCGACGGCGTCGTCGAAGTGCTGCAGGACGGCTTTGGCTTTCTGCGCTCGGCCAACGCAAATTATCTGCCAGGTCCCGACGACATCTATATTTCACCCTCGCAGATCCGGCGGTTTTCGCTGAAGACCGGCGATACGGTTGAAGGCCCTATCCGCAGCCCGAAAGAGGGCGAGCGCTATTTCGCGCTGCTCAAGGTCAACACAATCAATTTCGACGATCCGGAAAAAATCCGCCACAAGATCCACTTTGACAACCTGACGCCGCTCTATCCGACCAAGCGGCTGAAGATGGAGATCGACAATCCGACCACCAAGGACATCTCGCCGCGCGTGATCGACCTGGTCGCGCCGATCGGCAAGGGGCAGCGTGCGTTGATCAATGCGCAGCCGCGCACCGGCAAGACGGTTCTCATGCAGAACATCGCCCACTCGATCACCGCCAACCATCCGGAATGCTATCTGATCGTGCTTCTGATCGACGAGCGGCCGGAGGAGGTTACCGACATGCAGCGCTCGGTGAAGGGCGAGGTGATCTCGTCGACCTTCGACGAGCCGGCGGTACGCCATGTCCAGGTTGCCGAGATGGTGATCGAAAAGGCCAAGCGCCTGGTCGAGCACGGTCGCGACGTGGTGATCCTGCTGGATTCGATCACGCGTCTCGGCCGCGCCTACAACACCGTCGTGCCGTCATCCGGCAAGGTGCTGACCGGCGGTGTCGACGCGAACGCGCTGCAGCGGCCGAAGCGCTTCTTCGGCGCCGCCCGCAACATCGAGGAAGGCGGCTCGCTGACCATCATCGCCACCGCGCTGATCGACACCGGCAGCCGCATGGACGAAGTCATCTTCGAAGAGTTCAAGGGCACCGGCAACTGCGAAATCCAGCTCGACCGCAAGGTGGCCGACAAGCGCATCTATCCGGCCATGGACATATTGAAGTCCGGCACCCGCAAGGAAGACCTGCTGGTTTCCAAGCAGGATCTGCAGAAGATCTTCGTGCTGCGCCGCATCCTGGCGCCGATGGGAACAACCGACGCCATCGAGTTCCTGATCGACAAGCTCAAGCAGACCAAGACGAATGCGGACTTCTTCGATTCGATGAATACGTAGGGTTGGGGGCTGGCCGTTGCCTTCGTCATCCTCGGGCTTGGCCCGAGGATCCATGCCGTGAGCTCTACCGGAGAAAGCAGCGGAGCAGAATTTGCGCCGTTGCAGCGCGCGAAAGTCACGGCATGGATCCTATGGTCTGCGCTGCGTCGCTTCGCTCCTTGCTTCGCCATAGGATTACGAATCCTATCTTCGGCGCAATAACCCTTCCAGCTCTTCAGCTTCCGTTACCACCGGCAGGCAGACCTGCCCCGTGCACAGCCAGGCGCCGGGCTCGGCCGTTGGCGGCAGGACGCCGCCCGGCAAGGCCGGCAGATTTGTCGCCGAGCCAACAGGCACGACGATGTCCACCCGACGTGGGTCCGGATTTCGATTCGCAACCGGAACAAGCCTTGGATTCTCGGGTTTATCCACGATCACCAGTTTCAGCGGTTCGAGCGCCAGGGCACAGGCATTGACGATTCCTGCCTGGCCATAGGGCTGGTGCTCCGCCCGCCCGGCCGCATGCTCGGCGACTGTCCAGGCTTTTTCCCAGAGATCGAGATCGCCGGTCAGCGACGACAATCGGACCATGGCTTCGATGATCTGCCCGGTGGCGGAAGGAATGGCCTCGTCGACATCGCCGCGGATGCGGATCGGCACATCCGTGCTGTCCGACGCGGTCAGATAGTAGCCGGTCTTGTCGCTGTCCCGGTGCCAGAGATCGAGTTGCTCAATGAAGTTCTTGGCGCGATCGATATAGTCGGGATTGCCGGTCGCCTCGAACAGCGAGACCGCCGCATTGGTCATGGCGGCATAGTCGCTCGACAGGGCCGGGAACAGCCTCTTTGCGCCGAGCATCGAATGCGGCAGGCGGCCGTCACGTCCGGCGCCCGCAATGGCGGCAAAGCCCGCTGCCGCCGCTTCGATCCAGTCGGATCGGCCAAGCGATCGCCCGGCCTCGGCAAGGGCTGCGATCATCAAGCCGTTCCAGTCGGTCAGGGCCTTGCCGTCACGCCCTGGCCGGATGCGCTGTGACCTCGCCGCGAGCAATTTTTCTTTCAGAGGGACGAGCTGTTGGCGGTCGATCACACTTTGCGTCTGCTGGGCTTCTGTCTGGCGGATGATCGGCTTGCCCTCCCAGCCATGCGGGTCGGCAAGTGTGAAGTAGTTGAAAAACAATGCTGATTCGTCATCAAGGGCAAGCTCGACCTCATCCTTGCTCCAGGTATAGAACAGCCCTTCTTCCCCTTCGCTGTCGGCATCGAGACTGGCAGCGAAGGCACCGCCCTCGACCCGCATTTCGCGCAACAGCCAGGCAATCGTTTCTTCGATTCGCAACCGGAACAATTCCTTGCCAGTTGACGCGTAGGCCCAATTGCACAGCCGGACGAGTTGGGCATTGTCGTAGAGCATCTTTTCGAAATGCGGCACCAGCCATTCGGCGTCGGTCGAGTAGCGACTGAGGCCACCGCCGACATGGTCGTAGATGCCGCCGGCCAGCATCTTTTCGAGGCTGAGGAGAACGGCGTCACGATGGGCTGCGGTGCTGTCGCGCAGCCAGGACAGCCAGAGGCTCTGCATGAACGGCGCGTTGGGGAATTTGGGTGCGCCGCGCAGGCCGCCCAGCTCGCGGTCGATCATGCCGTCAATGCCGTTGGCGAGCTTCGCTAGCGTGTCGCTGTCGAGTACGGCCTTGGCATGGCTGCCCGCCAGCCGCGCCTCGACATGCGTAGTCAAACCGTCGGCGCTTTGGTTAACGCTTTCTTTCTTCTCCCGCCAAGCCTTGTCGACCGCCTCCAGCACCTGGACGAAGCCCGGGCGCCCGTAGCGGGCTTCGCGAGGGAAGTATGTGCCGCCCCAGAACGGCTTGCCGTCCGGCGTCAGGAACATGGTCAGCGGCCATCCGCCCTGCTCGCCCATCGAGGACAGCGCCGCCATGTAGATCTGGTCGATGTCGGGGCGCTCCTCGCGGTCGACCTTGATATTGACGAAGAGACGGTTCATGACGGCGGCGACGCCGTCGTTCTCGAAGCTCTCATGCGCCATGACGTGGCACCAGTGGCAGGCAGCGTAGCCGACTGACAGCAGGATCGGACGCTGCAGCGCCTGTGCTTCGGCCAGAGCGGCAGGCGACCATGGCCGCCAGTGCACCGGATTGCCGCTGTGCTGCTGCAGATAGGGACTGGCCTCTTCGGCAAGCAGGTTTTGTGCAGGCAATGTCACGGCGCAACTCGATGGCGGATTGAACAGGCATAGCTAGGGCGCTTCGGCAGAGCGGGCAAATGATTTCAAAAGACTCCATCGTGGCACTGTCGAGCGGGCGCCTGCCGGGCGGCATTGCGGTGATCCGAATTTCGGGGCCGCAGAGTCGATTCGTAGTCGAAACGATTGCCGGATCGGCCGTGCCGAACCGCGTTGCTAGCTATCGCAAGTTACGGGCGCCGGACGGATCGGTGCTGGACAGCGGCCTGGTCGTCTTCTTTGCCGGTCCCGACAGTTTTACCGGCGAGGACGTTGCCGAGTTCCATGTGCATGGCGGACGCGCCGTCGTGGCGAAGATGCTGGAAACGATCACCTCCTTCGACGGCGTCAGGCATGCCGAGCCGGGTGAATTCACCCGCCGCGCCTTTGTCAACGGCAAGCTCGATCTGGTCGAAACCGAGGCGCTGGCCGATCTCATCAATGCCGAAACCGAGGCGCAGCGGCGCTTTGCCGTGCACAATGCCGAAGGCGTGCAGAGCGAACTCTATCTGGGCTGGCGCCGACGGCTGATCCACGCCCGCGCGATGATCGAGGCCGAGATCGATTTTGCCGACGAGGACGACGTGCCGGGTTCGGTCGCCGACACAGTCTGGTCCGACGTGCGGGCCATGATCGCCGAGATCGAGCGCCATGTCGCCGGCTTCCGCGCTGCCGAAATCATTCGCGACGGGTTCGAAGTCGTCATCCTCGGTGCGCCGAATGCCGGCAAATCCAGCCTGTTCAACGCTCTGGCGCGGCGCGAGGCGGCGATCGTCACCGATGAGCCGGGCACGACCCGCGACCTGCTGGAGGTGGTGCTGGACCTCGAAGGGGTGCGGGTCCGGGTAACCGACACCGCCGGTCTGCGCGAGGCGCCCGGCAAGATCGAGGCGATCGGCATCGAGAAGGCCAGGGCCAAGGCGCACAGTGCGGACCTGCTGTTGCTGCTTGAGGATATGGCTGAGCCAATGGCGATCGGTGTGCTGCCGGGCGCCATTCCGGCGCTGAGGGTCGGAACGAAGGTTGATCTTCTGAGGGGCGAATCACCCTCGCCCGCGGCGCACTGCGATATCGCTATCTCGACGCAGGACGGCACGGGAGTGGCCGAATTGCTGGACGAGATCGGGCGGCACGCCGCAGCGCAGATCGGCCAGGCCGGCGATATCCTGCCGTCGCGGCTGCGGCACGTCGAGCTGCTCAATGAGACAAAACGCTTCCTGCTTGCGGCAGCGGCAAGTAGTGACCGCGGACAGGAATTGCGCGCCGAGGAACTGCGCCTGGCGGCGGATCGGCTCGGACGGATCGTCGGCGCGGTCGATGTCGAGGATATGCTCGACGTGATCTTTTCGCAATTCTGTATCGGCAAGTGACTCACGTGAAACATTGGGAAGAATACGCCCCAGTGATTCACGTGAAACGCTGGGCGGTCAGTGGAGGGCATTGTTTCACGTGAAACGATTCGCTGTGCAAATGTCGCAGGTGCTGCAGGTTGAGGGGTTAGTGCGGCTCTCGCCTTCTCCCCGTGTGGGAGAAGGTGGCCAAGCGAAGTTCGGTTGGATGAGCGGTGTTCCAGCTTGGCACCGACGGTGATCCGTCCAGCACCCCTCAACCGTCTTGGCGCTGCGCGCCAATCCACCTTCTCCCACAAAGGGAGAAGGCAGACAGGGCAGCGCCGGGCGTTCTCTATCTGCAATGGTCAGCGCAGTTATGCGCCTGAAGCCTCTCTGTTCTTGACAGCTCGTCCCGGCGGGCACATGTGTCGGCAGATTCGAACCGGAAGATACAGATGACCAATCGCTATGATGTGGTTGTGGTGGGTGGCGGCCATGCTGGGTGCGAGGCGGCCAGTGCTGCCGCGCGTGCCGGCGCCAGAACCGCGCTGGTGACGCTGCGCTTCGACACGATCGGTGTGATGTCCTGCAACCCGGCGATTGGCGGCCTCGGCAAAGGCCATCTGGTTCGCGAGATCGATGCCATGGACGGGCTGATGGGGCGCGTCGCCGATGCGGCCGGCATCCAGTTCCGTCTGCTCAACCGTCGCAAGGGGCCAGCGGTCCGCGGTCCGCGGACGCAAGCCGACAGGAAGCTCTATCGGCTCGCCATGCAGGCGGCAATCCGGCAGCAGGCCGGCCTCGATGTCATTGAAGGCGAGGTGCTGGACTTCGACATCAATGACGGGGAAATCGACGATGGGCGCATCGCGGCGGTGCTGCTGGCGGATGGAAGCAGGCTCGCCTGTGGCGCCGTGGTGCTGACGACCGGCACCTTTCTGCGCGGGCTGATTCATATTGGCGAGAAGAAAATCGTCGCCGGCCGCATGAACGAGCAAGCGAGCATCGGCCTGTCGGCGACGATGAGCCGCGCCGGCTTCAGGCTCGGGCGGCTGAAGACCGGCACGCCGCCGCGGCTGGACGGCAGGACGATCGATTGGGCGTCGCTTGAGAGCCAGGCGGCGGATGAAGATCCCGTGCCGTTCTCGCTGCTCACCGACCGCATCGAAAACCCGCAGATCCATTGCGGGATTACGCGCACGACCAATGTCACGCATGAGCTGATTCGCGCCAATCTTGGCCGCTCGGCTATGTATTCGGGGTCAATCGAAGGCGTCGGGCCGCGTTATTGCCCGTCCATCGAAGACAAGATCGTCAAGTTCGGTGACCGCGAAGGCCACCAGATTTTTCTGGAGCCAGAAGGGCTCGACGACGACACGGTGTACCCGAACGGCATCTCGACCTCCCTGCCCGAGGACGTACAGCTCGACATCCTGAAAACCATTCCGGGGCTGGAGCGGGCAACGATGCTGCAGCCCGGCTATGCCATCGAATATGACCATGTCGACCCACGCGAACTCAAGTCGACGCTGGAAACCAAGCGGATCGCCGGGCTTTACCTCGCCGGCCAGATCAACGGAACCACCGGCTACGAGGAGGCTGGCGCGCAAGGGCTGCTTGCCGGCTTGAATGCAGCGCGCAAGGCGTCGGCGAGCGATGAAATCGTGCTAAGCCGCACCGAAGCCTATATCGGCGTGATGGTCGACGACTTGACCAGCCGCGGCATCGCCGAGCCCTACCGCATGTTCACCTCGCGGGCCGAGTTCCGGCTGTCGCTGCGTGCGGACAATGCCGATGAGCGGCTGACGCCGCTGGCGATGAGACTGGGGATCGCCTCGCCGGAGCGAACGCAACGGTTCAACACTGTCGTGCAAGACCTTGATAAGGCGCGGCAGCTCGCCCTCGGCACCACGATGACCCCGAATGAGGCGGCGCGCCATGGGCTCGAGATCAACCGGGACGGCGTACGCCGCTCGGCCTATGAGTTGCTGGCCTATCCCGGTGTCGACATCGCCTGGCTGGGGCGCATCGAACCTGCTTTTGGAGCAATCGACGCCAAAACGGCCGAACGTCTTGAAACGGAAGCCAAATATTCCGTCTATCTCGACCGCCAGCAGGCGGACGTCTCGCAGATCAGGCTTGAGGAGAGCCGGCTTATTCCCGAGTCGCTCGACTTTGCTTCTGTTCCCGGCCTGTCCAATGAGCTGAAGCAAAAGATGCTGGCACGCCAGCCGCGTTCCATCGCTGACGCGCAGCGTATGGAAGGCATGACGCCGGCGGCGCTGGCGATTATCGTCGCGCATGTCCGCAACGCCGAGGCGGCCGCGCGAAAGCAGGTCGCGTGAGCGCTGCGTCCTGGGCGAACCTGCAACAGGCAGCAGGCCCGGTTTCACGTGAAACATTCGATCGTCTGGTCGAGTTCGAGGCCGTCTTCCAGAAATGGAATCGCCGGATCAATCTGGCCGCGCAATCGACGCAGGACGATGTCTGGCGCCGCCACATCCTCGACAGCGCGCAACTGGCGCGAATCAAACCAGACGCGAGGCGCTGGGTCGATCTCGGCTCCGGCGGCGGTTTTCCCGGGCTTGTGCTGGCCTTTCTACTGGTCGAGCGTGAAGGGGCCAGCATCGACCTGGTTGAAAGCAATCGGAAAAAAGCATCGTTCCTGCAAGCGGTCGTCGGACAGTTCAGCCTGCCTGCCAAGGTCATCGCGCGACGCATAGACGACAGCTATCCTCTTGTTCCTGCACCGCAAATCGTCACGGCCAGGGCGCTCGCCTCGCTGCCGGCCCTGCTCCACCTGGCGGCGCCGTGGCTTACGAAGGGCGCGCGCGGCCTGTTTCACAAAGGCCGGGATTACCGCGCCGAAGTGGCAGAAAGCGCTCAACGATGGTCTTTCGATCTGGTAGAACATGCCAGTGTAACCGACGCGCAGGGCGTCGTTCTCGAAATATCCGACTTGCGACAGCACCCTGGCTAGTGACCGGCGACCCCGAATGAATTTCTGGCATAGACCCATGATGAAGAACGGCCCCCGAATCATCACCGTCGCCAACCAGAAGGGCGGCGTCGGCAAGACGACGACGGCCATCAATCTGGCCACCGCGCTGGCCGCTATAGGCGAACAGGTGCTGATCGTCGATCTCGACCCGCAGGGCAACGCCAGCACCGGGCTTGGCATCGACCGGCGCGACCGCACCGTCTCGTCCTATGATGTGCTGACCGGCGAACTCGACCTGGAAGCGGCGGCGATCCCGACGGCGGTGCCCGGCCTGTCGATCGTGCCGTCGACGCTCGATCTGCTCGGCATCGAGATGGAAATCGCCTCGGCGCCGGACCGGGTGCTGCGGCTGCGCAACGCGCTGCGGGCTTCGGCCGAGCGCTCGGCCAATTTCGGCTATGTGCTGATCGACTGCCCGCCCTCGCTCAATCTGCTGACGCTGAATTCGATGGCTGCGGCCGATTCGGTGCTGGTACCGCTGCAGTGTGAATTCTTCGCGCTGGAGGGCCTGAGCCAGCTGTTGGAGACGGTCGAGCAGGTGCGCCGTTCGATCAACCCCGATCTGACGATCCAGGGCATAGTGCTGACGATGTTCGACGGGCGCAACAATCTCGCCAACCAGGTGGTGCAGGATGTACGGGCGCATATGGGCGACAAGGTCTATGAAACCGTCATCCCGCGCAATGTCCGCGTTTCCGAGGCGCCGTCCTATGGCAAGCCGGCGATTCTCTACGACCTCAAATGCTCGGGCAGCCAGGCCTATCTGCAGCTTGCTTCCGAAGTGATCCGCCGCGAGCGCAAATTGCGTGCCGCCTAACAGTAGCCAACAAGCGATTCGATACCGAAACGATCTGGACGGACGATGAACGAAGACCCTTCGAGAAAGAGACTGGGCCGGGGATTGGCGGCCCTGATCGGCGAAATCGATCGCCCGGCGGCACCGGAAAAGCCGGGGCTGGCGGCCGACGGCAAGGTGCCGATCGAGTTCCTCAGCCCTAACCCGAAAAACCCGCGGCGGCATTTTGGCGACGCCGACCTGACCGACCTCGCCCAGTCGATCCGCGAACACGGCGTGGTGCAGCCGGTGGTGGCGCGCCCGTCGAAAACCCAAACGGGCCGCTACGAGATTATCGCCGGCGAGCGTCGTTGGCGTGCGGCGCAACGCGCCGGGCTGACCGAAATCCCGATCATTGTGCGCGATGTCAACGATCGCACGGCGCTCGAACTGGCGATCATCGAAAACGTCCAGCGCACCGACCTCAACCCGGTCGAGGAAGCGCTGGGCTACCAGCAGCTGATCGACGACCACGGCTATACCCAGGCCGATCTCGGCCAGGTGATCGGCAAGAGCCGCAGCCATGTCGCCAACACGCTGAGGCTGCTCAAGCTGCCCGACGTCATTCGCGACATGCTGGTCGATGGGGCGCTGTCGGCCGGCCACGCCCGTACCTTGGTGACGGCCGACGACCCGGCCGGGCTCGCCAAGCGGATCATCGATGAGGGGCTTTCGGTGCGCCAGGCCGAGGCGCTGGCGCAGATGCCGGTCGGCGCGCCGGCGGCAAAACGCCAACCCGCCGCACCGCCGCAAAAGGATGCCGATACACTGGCGCTGGAGCGGCAGATGACCAGCACGATCGGCATGATCGTCACGATCGAGCACAACCAGCGCGGCGGCGTGATCAGCGTCGCCTACCGGACGCTGGAGCAACTCGATGAGCTTTGCCGCAGGCTGAAGCGGGAGTAGGTATGGCCCGGTACCTTAGCCGGCAAACTACTCGTGAATCGACTGCCGTTCTGACAAGAATTCGCTCCTGTTCGGGGTGTTGGCGCCGCCCCTCATCTGCCTGCCGGCATCTTCTCCCCGTATAGTGACGGGGAGAAGGGCGCTGTCTTCGACGGTTTTGCCGATCTCCAGCATTGCAAGAAGGTGCCGGCGTTGCGGCCGGCTTCTTTCTCCCCGTTTACGGGGAGAAATGCCCGGTAGGGCATGAGGGGCGGCGCCAGCCTCAATGATTGTCGTCTCCGACTGAGTTGAAGCTGCCATCTGCTCGAAGCGAGCTTACCTCTGCGCCAGCCTTGCGCTTTCCACGGCAATGCCGAGCAGCGCCTGGCGTGCCAGCGCGATCGACAGATCGGGCCGCCGGCGCGTTTGCAGCACCGCCGTCTGCAAGCGGGTCAGGGCGCGGCCGAGCGCCTCGCTGCTCCAGCGTTCGAGGGCTTTCTCGACCAGCTTGCGCCTGGAGAAAAACACCGGCGGGCGCGCCGCGGCTACGACCGAAGCGGCATTGCGGCCGCCGGCGTCGATCAGGCCGCGCATCGCCTGGATCGTCTGCAACTGCCGCATCGCCGATGAAAGCACCAGGAAGGGCTGGCCGCCAGACTGGCAATGGCGGGTGAAGGCGGTGTCGAAGTCGGCGATCCTGCCTTCGAGCAGGGCGTCGACGGCCGCATCGAAGGAGAGGCCGGAGACATCGCCGGATGTCGCCTTGACGTCGTCGAGGCCGATTTCGGCCTGGCCATGCGCATAAAGCACCAGCTTTTCGATCTCGCCGCGCGAGGCCAGCCGGTCGCCGCCGAGGTTGCGGCGCAGCGCCTGCCGCGCCTCCAGCGTCATCGACATGCCAGCCTTGCGCAGTTCGTCGTCGATGACCGTGTCAATGTCCCTGGCCTCATCGGCGTAGCAAGGCAGAGCCATGGCATTGTCCGCCGCCTCCACCACGCCGCGCAGGCCGACGCCCTTCTTCAGGTCACCGGCCTCGATCAGGATAATGGCATCGCGCGGCGGCTCGGCGGTCAGCGCCCTGACGTCGTCGGCAAGCGCCTTCTGAGCGCCGGCATTGCGCACCCATAGCAGGCGCCGCTCCGAAAACATCGGCACGGTGTGCGCCTCGTCGAGCAGGCGGCCCTCGTCGCGATCGACCTCCGATCCGTCCAGCCTGACCACCGAGAACGGATCGTCGAGCGGCAGGCCGGTCCTGGCGGCAAAGGCCTTTGCCCGCTCGGCGACCAGCCCGCGATCGGGACCGTAAAGCAGCACGATCGAGACGCGCGGATCCGGCTTCGCGAGCCATGAATCGACCTCGTATGCTTTCTTCTGTGCCATGGTGTTGTGGTTAGCATGGCGAGAGCTCCGGGTGAACCACAGGCGCCGGCCTGCTAGTTCTTGTCCTCGGGGGATTGCAGGATGCTATCAGGCTTGAACGAAGTATCGGCAGCACCGAGGCGTTCATAGTCCGTCATTGCCGCGTCAAGCGATTTGCCTTTCTCGACCGACCACAAAGTCACTGAGGCCAGATAATTTGTGAAGGCGTTCTGCTCTCTTCCGAAAATGGCGGCCAAACGCGAGTCGTTTTGGAAAAAGCGATCGAGTTCCTGTTTGATTGCAACGTCATTCTTCGCCAGCGACCGTATAGCCCATACAGCCGATGCCACCGTCATCACACGCATCATGTCTTTTGATGCCTGGCTCTTGGGGCACCCATATTTCCGGCATGCAGCGACAATCATGATATTCTCGGGGCGACCTGGAGCCACCGCACCCGCGAATTTCCCCATAACAAGGCCGATGCAGATTGCGTCCGCCGCGATGCCGTCACGGCTGGTTCGAAGATTTCCCAGAATATGATCTCCCAGAATATGATCTATGTAGGACAAGTCTCCTGTCGCCATATAGGCGCCAAGCAGCAGATCATTGTCCAACGGGACAAAGAGGGGTGTCAACGTTTTCAAAGGCATGGCACCGGGGGATGCTGCATCCTCCAGCTTTCGGCTCGACGCGAAACGCCGCGCTTCGTCCGTGAGACCAGCCTTGTGCAGAGCGGCCAGATAAAGGTCAGCCGCGCGATCGGAGGGCACGCCATCCAGCAGTTTTCGTCGCATCTCCGGCGAGCCGTCGAACAATGCAGCGAAAAACCCGGTTATCGTTCCGTTTTCAGCGCTGGACGGAGCTTGATCCAAGGTTGTGATAAGCCGGTCAATGCAGGCAGCATCCCTCGTGCGATAGTACGTGCCGATGCAATCGTCCGACTGAGCGAAAGCTGGTCGACCGGATCCAACCAGAAAAGCTACAATCGCCAAAGCGACGACGGCCCTCGATCTGCCTTGCATTCCCGCCTCTCTCACAACGATGCCGTCAGGATAAGGTCCTGAATGGTAGGCGCAACTTGAATCGCTGGATGTGCGGGCTCGTCAAAGGCAAGCTCACCCCGGGACATATCGTCTGTTGCGGCAATCGTCGGCAAATTTCTGCTAAGTTGCGTGCTGCCGTCCAACATCGACAAGAAATTTCGCAGACACATCTTCATCTTGTGCGCGGCAGGCTGCATCGGCGGGAGCCGAAGACCGAAGCCCTGCCCGACGAATTGGCACTGGTCCGGCGGTGTGCAAATATCGCGCCGGGCAACAGTGGAGGACCGAGATCATGGCCGATGCCGGAATGTTGCGCTTCCATGTTCCGGAGCCGGAGGTGCGGCCGGGCGGCACGCCGGATTTTTCAGACGTGACCATCCCCAAGGCCGGCTCGGTGCCGCGCCCCGAGATCGACGTCGATCCGCGCACCATCCGCGATCTGGCGTTCTCGATCATTCGTGTGCTCAACCGCGCCGGCGAGGCGGTCGGGCCGTGGGCCGGCCTGCTTTCCGACGAGGAACTGCTGGAAGGGTTGCGCCATATGGTGACGCTGCGCAGCTTCGATGCGCGCATGCAGATGGCGCAGCGCCAGGGCAAGACCTCCTTCTACATGCAGCATCTCGGCGAAGAGGCGGTGAGCTGCGCCTTCCGCAAGGCGCTGGCGCCGGGCGACATGAATTTTCCGACCTATCGGCAGGCCGGCCTGCTCATCGCCGACGGCTATCCGATGGTCACGATGATGAACCAGATCTATTCGAACGAGGCCGATCCGCTGAAGGGCCGGCAGCTGCCGATCATGTATTCGTCGAAAGAGCACGGCTTCTTCTCGATCTCCGGCAATCTGGCGACGCAGTACATCCAGGCGGTCGGCTGGGCGATGGCTTCGGCGATCAGCAATGACCAGAAGATCGCCGCCGCCTGGATCGGCGACGGCTCGACCGCCGAGTCCGACTTCCATTCGGCGCTGGTGTTCGCCTCGACCTACAAGGCGCCGGTCGTGCTCAACGTCGTCAACAACCAGTGGGCGATTTCGACCTTCCAGGGGATCGCCCGGGGCGGCTCCGGCACTTTTGCTGCCCGCGGACTGGGCTTCGGCATCCCGTCGCTGCGCGTCGACGGCAACGACTATCTCGCCGTCCATGCGGTGGCCAAATGGGCGGCGGAGCGGGCGCGCAACAATCTCGGGCCGACGCTGGTCGAATATGTCACTTACCGCGTCGGCGCCCATTCCAGCTCCGATGACCCGTCGGCCTACCGGCCGAAGGCCGAGTCCGACGCGTGGCCGCTCGGCGACCCGATCGTCAGGCTGAAGAACCACCTCATCCAGCGCGGCGTCTGGTCGGACGAACGCCACGCCCAGGCCGAGGCGGAAATCCTCGACACGGTGATTTCGGCGCAGCGGGAGGCCGAGCGCCACGGCACGCTGCATGCCGGCGGCAAGCCCTCGGCGCGCGATATGTTCGAGGGCGTCTATGCCGAGATGCCGCCGCACCTCAGGCGCCAGCGCCAGCAGGCGGGAGTCTAACCATGCCGCGACGGACCATGATCGAGGCAATCCGCGACGCCATGGACGTGTCGATGGCGCGCGACGAGCGTGTCATCGTCTTCGGCGAAGATGTCGGCTTCTTCGGCGGCGTCTTCCGCTGTACGCAAGGCCTGCAGGCGAAATACGGCAAGAGCCGCTGCTTCGATGCGCCGATCAGCGAATCCGGCATTGTCGGCGCGGCCATCGGCATGGCCGCCTACGGGCTGAAGCCTTGCGTCGAGGTGCAGTTTGCCGACTATGTTTATCCGGCCTATGACCAGATCGTCTCGGAAGCGGCGCGGCTGCGCTATCGATCGAACGGCGACTTCACCTGCCCGATCGTGGTCAGGATGCCCACCGGCGGCGGCATTTTTGGTGGCCAGACCCACAGCCAGAGCCCGGAGGCGCTGTTCACCCACGTCTCCGGGCTGAAAGTCGTGGTGCCCTCGAACCCGCATGACGCCAAGGGCTTGCTGATCGCCGCGATAGAGGATCCCGACCCAGTGATCTTCCTGGAACCGAAGCGGCTTTATAACGGACCCTTCGACGGTCATCACGAGCGGCCGGTAACACCATGGTCGAAACACGAGCTTGGCGAAGTCGCCGACGGCCATTACACGGTGCCGCTAGGCAAGGCGGTGATCCGCAGACAGGGCGCTGAGGTCACCGTACTTGCCTACGGCACGATGGTCTATGTCGCCCAGGCGGCGGCCGAGGAGACCGGCATCGATGCCGAGATCATCGATCTGAGAACGCTGCTGCCGCTCGACCTCGAGACGATCGTCGCCTCGGTCAACAAGACCGGGCGCTGCGTGGTCGTGCACGAGGCGACGCTGACATCGGGGTTCGGCGCCGAACTTTCGGCGCTGGTTCAGGAGAACTGCTTCCACCATCTGGAGGCGCCGGTGGCGCGGGTCACCGGCTGGGACACGCCCTATCCACATGCGCAGGAGTGGGACTATTTTCCCGGTCCTGCGCGGCTAGGCCGCGCGCTCGTCGAAACGATGGAAGCCTGAGGGGGAAGACGATGGGCGAATATGTCATCAAGCTACCCGATGTCGGTGAAGGCGTCGCCGAGGCCGAGCTGGTCGAATGGCAGGTCAAGGTCGGCGATCTCGTGCGCGAGGACGCCGTGCTGGCCGCTGTGATGACCGACAAGGCGACGGTCGAGATTCCCTCGCCCGTCGATGGTGAGATCCTCTGGCTGGGTGCGGAGATCGGCGACACGGTGGCGATCGGCTCGCCCATCGTGCGCCTGAAGGTGGCCGGCGAGGGTAACGTCAAGCCGCCACGGGACGTTGAGGCGGGCGCCAAGCGTACCCCCACCCTTAACCTTGCCGGGGCGAGCCACGGGTCTCGCCCGTCCTTCGGACCCCCACAAGGGGGAGGGGGACGAGCTTCGGCTCCCAAGGCCGACGCCAAACCAGTCCCACCTCCGTCAGGAAGCGCTTCTGTGCGCGAAAGTGAGCCGGCAACGGAATTCCCCTCCGGCGGGGGTACTGCGCCGATCTCCGGCGCGCGGCGTCCGGAGGGCGAGAAGCCGTTGGCCTCGCCGGCCGTCCGCCTCAGGGCGAAAGAGGCCGGCATCGACCTGCGGCAAATTGTGGGGAGTGGCCCGGCCGGCCGTATCCAGCATGAGGACATCGAAGCTTTCCTGGCGCGCGGACCCGGGCCCGCCAAGATTTCCGGGCTTGTCCGCAACGAGGCGGTCGAGGATATCAAAATAGTCGGGCTCAGGCGAAAGATCGCCGAGAAGATGACGCTGGCCAAATCGCGCATCCCGCACATCACCTATGTCGAAGAGATCGACGTCACCGCGCTCGAGGATTTGCGCGCCGCGCTCAACAAGGAGAAGCGGCCGGGCGCGGACAGGCCGAAGCTGACGCTGCTGCCGTTTCTGATGCGGGCGATGGTCAAGGCGATCGCCGACCAGCCAAACCTCAACGCGCTGTTCGACGACGAGGCGGGCATAATCCACCAGCATGGCGGGGTCCATATCGGCATCGCCGCGCAGACCCCGTCGGGGCTGGTGGTGCCGGTGGTCAAGCACGCCGAGGCGCGCGACATCTGGGATTGCGCAGCCGAGGTTGTCAGGCTGGCTGAGGCGGCAAAATCCGGCACGGCGACGCGCGACGAGCTCTCTGGATCGACCATCACCATCACTTCGCTCGGGGCCATGGGCGGTGTGGCGACGACGCCGGTGATCAATCATCCGGAAGTGGCGATCCTCGGCGTCAACAAGATGATGATGCGGCCGGTGTGGGACGGCACCCAGTTCATCCCGCGCAAGATGATGAACCTGTCCTCCAGCTTCGACCACCGCGTCATCGACGGCTGGGACGCTGCGGTGTTCATCCAGCGGATAAAGGCGCTGCTGGAAACGCCAGCGCTGATTTTTGTGGATTGAGGAGATGAATAGAATGTTGCGGCGGTGCGGAACGATCGGGAGGCTGGAGGGACAGCGCCCCCCTCTGCCTTGCCAGGCATCTCCCCCACAAGGGGGGAGATTGGCAGTTTCCGCGCTCCGACCGCTCCTGCGACGGCGGCGATTGGCGAAGGCGGAGGCGAGATCCAATCTCCCTTGTGGGGGAGATGTCCGGCAGGACAGAGGGGGGCGCGAAGGATCGCCACAGAGCGCCTTTTTCCGAGCCGCTGCATGGGGCACGACATGAAGGAAATCTCCTGCAAGCTGCTCGTCATCGGCGCCGGTCCCGGCGGCTATGTCTGCGCCATCCGCGCCGGGCAGCTTGGCATCGACACGGTTATCGTCGAGTTCGGTCAACCGGGCGGCACCTGTCTCAATGTCGGCTGCATCCCGTCCAAGGCGCTGATCCATGCGGCCGAAGAGTTCGAAAAGGCGTCGCACTTGGCCGGCGGCAAGAGCCCGCTCGGCATTTCAATCGCAACACCATCGATTGATATCGAAACGACCATCGCCTGGAAGGACGGCATCGTTAGCCGGCTTAACAGCGGCGTTGCCGGCCTGTTGAAGAAGGCCGGGGTCAAGACCGTGCACGGCTGGGCGAAATTCCGTGACGGCAAGACCGTCGAGGTCCAGACCGAAACCGGGATGCAGGTGGTCCGCGCCGAGACGGTGGTGATCGCCACGGGCTCGGCGTCGATCGAATTGCCGTCGCTGCCCTTCGGTGGGCTGGTGATATCGTCCACCGAAGCGCTGGCGGTGAGCGAAGTGCCGGAAAGGCTTGCCGTCGTCGGTGGCGGCTACATCGGGCTGGAGCTCGGCATCGCCTTCGCCAAGATGGGCGCCAGGGTGACCGTGGTCGAGGCTTTGCCGCGCGTACTGGCGCAATATGATGCCGAACTGACCCGGCCGGTCGTGAAGCGGCTCGCCGAGCTCGGTATCGAGGTGCTTGTGGGCGCCAAGGCCAAGGGGTTGTCGACCAAGGGCGATGCGCTGCTGGTCGAGACGAAGGACGGCAAGAATGCCAAGATCGTTGCCGACAGGATTCTGGTCACCGTCGGGCGCAAGCCGGTGGTCGAAGACTGGGGGCTGGAGCAGATCGATCTCGACATGGCGGGAAAATTCATCCGCATCGACGACCAGTGCCGCACCTCGATGCGCGGCATCTTTGCCGTTGGCGACGTCACCGGCGAGCCGATGCTGGCGCACCGGGCGATGGCGCAAGGCGAAATGGTCGCCGAGATCGTCGCCGGCCACAAGTGCAGCTGGGACAAACGCTGCATTCCCGCTATCTGCTTCACCGATCCGGAGCTGATCACCGCAGGCCTGTCGCCGGAGGAGGCAAAGGGGCTCGGCGGCGAAATCAAGGTCGGATTGTTCCCCTTCGCCGCCAATGGCCGGGCGATGACGAAGATGGGTGAGGAGGGCTTTGTCCGGGTCGTTGCCCGCGCCGACAACCATCTGGTGCTCGGCATCCAGGCGGTCGGCCAAGGCGTGTCGGAACTGTCGACGGCCTTCGGCCTGGCCCTGGAAATGGGCGCGCGTCTGGAGGACATTGCCGGCACCATCCACGCCCACCCGACGCAAGGGGAGGGTTTTCAGGAAGCGGCGCTGAAGGCGCTCGGGCGGGCGGTGCATATTTGAGGGCAGGGTGATCTCCCCTCTTGAGGGCGAGATGGCCGGCAGGCCAGAGGGGGTCGGTTCGACTGGATTCGACCTCCCTTACGACAGTCGGAGGTTAGCGCTCTACGCGAGGCGACCCCCTCTGCCGCCTTCGCCGACATCTCCCCCCTCAAGGGGGGGAGATTACGCAGCTCAACCCGCCAGTCGGCTAACCATCTCGTGCTGCGCGTAGGCGCGGCCGAAGCGGTTGGCCAGGAAGGCGTCGAGCGCGATGTCCTCCTGCTTGATGAAGCCCTTTGCCGGCAAGGTGCCATCGGCCAGCATGTCGAGCACGGCGCAGATGGCGGAGGCAGTGGTGATCTGGATGGCGCTGCGCACCATTTCGCCGACACGCCTGGCGTAGATCTTGTTGGCGTAGGTCTCTTGCAGCAGGCGGCCGTTCTTGCGGCCGCTGACGGTGACGAAGACGATGACGACGTCCTGCAGCGTCGCCGGCAGGGCGCTTTCGAAAATGTCCTTCAGCACGTCGCGGCGGTGGCGCAGGCCGAGGTCGTTCAGCAGCGCCTTCATGATCGCGGCGTGGCCGGGGTAGCGGATGGTGCGGTAGTTCAGCGTCCGCACCTTGCCTTTCAGCGTTTCGGCCAGCGTGCCCAGCCCGCCCGAGGTGTTGAATGCCTCGTAGGTGACGCCGTCGAGCGAGAATTCTTCACGCTCCTCCAGCGGCGGCACTTCGACCAGCTCGCCTTCGACGATCGCCTCACAAGGCTCGCAATATTCGTTGATGACGCCGTCGGTGCTCCAGGTCAGATTGTAGTTCAGCGCATTCGACGGGTATTGCGGCAGCGCGCCAACCCGCATGCGCACGCTTTCCAGCGTGTCGAAGCGGCTGGCGAGATCGTTGGCAACGATCGAGATGAAGCCCGGCGCCAGCCCGCATTGCGGGATGAAGGCGCTGTTGCCGGAGCGCGCCAATTCCTTGACGCGCCTGGTGCTACCGACGTCCTCTGTCAGATCGAGATAGTGCACGCCGGCGCTGGCCGCCGCTTCGGCGATGCGCGTGGTCAGATGGAAGGGCGCAGCGCTGAGCACCGCGAACTTGCCGGCCAGGGCGGCTTCGAGGGTGCCGACGGCCTCGATATCGAGTTCCAGCGTCTCTACGCCGGCCGGCAGTTCGGCCGCGCCGAGCTGCGCAGCCGAGCGGTCGACCAGGGTGACATGGTAGTCGCCCGTGGATGCCAGCATCTCGGCTATGGTCGAGCCGATCTTGCCGGCGCCGACGACGATGATTTCCTTCATGACCGGTCCCTCGCACTAATGTTAAATAGACGGTAGAATCGCAGCTTGCCTGTCGAAAGGAAGCGTGGGATTGTGCAAAACGCAGTCTCTGTTTGATCAATACGCCGGCAAGGTTCGTCGAAATGCTTAGTGATGCCGACCAGGCGCTGCTTTCCCTGCTGCGCATCAATGCACGCGCCTCGACCGCCGAACTGGCGCGGCGGCTGGGCGTCTCACGGACGACGGTGCAGAGCCGGATCGAGCGGCTGGAGCAGCGAGGCATCATCACCGGCTACGGCGTCAGGCTTTCGCCGGATTACGAACAGGGACTGGTGCGAGCGCATGTCCTGCTCACCGTCACGCCCAAGCTTGCCGACAAGGTGGTGCGCAGCCTGCAGTCGCTGCCGCCGGTGCGGACGCTGCATTCGGTGAGCGGCAATTTCGACATGATCGTCATCGTCGAGGCGCCGTCGATCAGGGATCTCGACACGCTTCTCGACCAGATCGGCGCCATGGACGGGGTCGAGCGGACGTCGTCGTCGATCATCCTGTCGACGCGAATCGATCGCTGAGCGGGCTGGCGTCGCGGGTCAAGACGCTGGCGGGACAGCGCCCCCCTGTGCCCTGCCGGGCATCTCCCCCCACTTGGGGGGAGATCGGCAGCTTCGCTGGCAGCGCACCTTTTGCAAGGTCGGTGGTTGGCGAAATCAGTGATGACGGCCAATCTCCCTCCTAGTGGGGGAGATGCCAAGTAGTGGGAAAGAGGGCAGGACAGAGGGGGGCGCGAAGGGTCACCGAGCGTGGTGACCAAGCTGGCGCTCCCGCAGCAAAGCGATATAGCTTCCAAAATGTTGGATGAGAACCGCGGTGGCAGGCATAAGGGCGGTCACGCAAGATTTCCAGAGGAGGCCTCCTTGCCCAAGCAGTGTTTCGGAAAATCCCATGTGCCGTTGTCGCCGGCGGTCAGGGCCGGCGATTTCGTCTATGTCTCCGGCCAGGTGCCGGTCGGCAGCGACGGGCTGGTGGTCAAGGGCGGCATCGCCGAGCAGACCGAACAGGTGCTGTCGAACATCAAGGCGGCACTGGCGCTGGCCGGCTGCACGCTGGACGACGTGGTCAAGACCACGGTCTGGCTCGAGGACGCGCGCGATTTCGGCATCTTCAACACCGTCTATGCCCGGCATTTCCCGAAAGACCCGCCGGCACGCACGACGGTGGAGTCTCGGCTCATGATCGACATCAAGATCGAGGTCGAAGCCGTCGCCTACAGGCCGGCCTGACGGAAAAGCGGAGACAGGCGCAATGCAATTCGATCTCCTGATAAAAGGCGGCCGCCTCATCGATCCGGCGTCCGGCCTCGACGCACAACGCGATCTGGCGATTGTGGACGGCCGTATCGCGGCTATCGACGCCGAAATCCCCTTCGAGCGTGCCGCCCGCGTCATCGACGCCACGGGCTCCATCGTCGCGCCGGGCCTGATCGACCTGCACAGCCATGTCTATTGGGGCGGCACCTCGCTCGGCGTCGATGCCGACCGGCTCGCCGCAAAGAGCGGCACGACCACCTTCATCGATGCCGGAAGTGCCGGCGCCGGCAATTTCCTCGGCTTTCGCCGCCACGTCATAGAGCGCTCGAAAGTCCGCATCCTGGCCTACGTCAACATTTCCTTTGCCGGCATATTCGGCTTCTCGCAGACCGTGGCGGT
Organism: Mesorhizobium sp. M1295; assembly: GCF_040318135.1. Lineage (NCBI taxonomy): Bacteria > Pseudomonadati > Pseudomonadota > Alphaproteobacteria > Hyphomicrobiales > Phyllobacteriaceae > Mesorhizobium > Mesorhizobium sp. M1295. The sequence goes on along the minus strand of NZ_JAMYLU010000005.1, from coordinate 97,114 downwards.
CGGCGAGTGCAGCGACCTCCGGCTCTGCGAACCGCGCGAAACGGTGGCGGCGGCGCGCGAGCACGCGGACGTGGTTGTCGGTGTCAAGGTCCGTTCGGGTCGCCATGCCGGTGGCACCAGCGGCATCGCGCCGGTCGATCTCGCGCTCGAAGCCGCCGACAAGGCCGGCCTGCCGCTGATGGCGCATATAGACGAGCCGCCGCCCGGCCGCTCGGAAGTGCTGCCGCGGCTGCGCAAGGGCGACATCCTCACCCACTGCTTCCGGCCGTTTCCCAACGCGCCGGTCTTCGCCTCGGGGGCGGTGCGGCCGGATATGCGGCTGGCGCGCGAGCGCGGCGTCATCTTCGACATCGGCCACGGCATGGGCTCGTTCGATTTCGAGGTGGCCAAAGCGATGCTCAGCGAGGGTCTGGCGCCGGACGTGATCAGCAGCGACGTGCATCTCTACTGCGTCGACGGGCCGGCCTTCGACATCCTGGTCTGCATGTCGAAACTGCTGGCGCTCGGCATGCCACTGGTCGAGGTGCTGCGCGCCGCAACGCAGCGGCCAGCGGAAGCGATCGCCAGGCCAGATCTCGGCAGGCTGGCGATTGGCGTGGTCGGTGACGTCGCGGTGCTGCGTCTGCGTCCAGGCCACTTCACCTTTGTCGATTCGGTCGGCGCCTCGCTGGTCGCCGAGCAAAGGCTGGTCTCGGCCGGCATCGTGGTCGGCGGCACCTGGTGGCCGAACGAGGCGGTGGACGATCTCGGCGAGACCGAACGCTTCGAAGCGCATGCGCACGACACGCATGTCGAGGTGGCGAGCCGGCATTTCGGACATAGCCACTATTGACGGCGATGTGGCTCCCCTTCTCCCCTTGTGGGAGAAGGTGTCGCCGAAGGCGACGGATGAGGGGTGCTCCAGCTTGGCACCCACGGCGATCCGTCCAACACCCCTCATCCGTCTCGGCGCTACGCGCCGATCCACCTTCTCCCACAAGGGGAGAAGGGAAAGGCAGCCCTATCGCACCGGCGCTCCATAGACTGGCGTCGGAATGCCTTCCATGCGCGCCTTGATCTGCAGCGCCACGAATTTTGAATAGAAGCGCGACAGCGCAAGATTGCCGCCGTGGAACCACAGCGCTTCCTGCGCTGTCGGCTTCCACATGTTGCGCAACTCGCCTTGCCACGGACCCGGGTCGCCTTTCACGCCCGAGCCAATCCCCCAGCACGGCCCGACCTTGTCGGCGACTTCGCGCGAAACGATCGCCGCCACTGTCTCGTTCATCGAGAGATAGCCGGTGCAGGCGATGATCGCGTCGGCCGCCAGTTCCGTGCCGTCGTCGAAGAGGATGCCTGTCGGCGTCAGCGACTTGATCCCGACGCCGCTACGGATGCCGATCTCGCCGTCGATGATCAGATCGCAGGCGCCGACGTCGATGTAGAAGCCCGAGCCGGTGCGGTAGGCCTTCATCAGGAGCCCAGTCTCGTCGTCGCCGAAATCGATGGCGAAGCCGGTGCCGCGCAAGCGGTCGTAGAAAGCCGCGTCGCGCGCCTTGATGACGTCGTAAAGCGCCCGCTGGCCTTGCGGCAGCAGCGCGAACGGCGTCGAGGCGACGATCATGTCGGCCTTCTCAGTGGTGATGCCGCGGGCCAGCGCCTTTTCCGAAAATATCTCGAAACCGATCTCCATCAGCGTGTCCGACTTGACCACCGTCGTCGGCGACCGCTGGACCATCGTCACCTCGGCGCCGCTCTCCCAGAGATCGACGCCGACGTCATGGCCGGAACTTGCCGCGCCGATGACGGCGACCTTTTTGCCGCGGAATTTCTCGCCGCTGGAATACTGGCTGGAATGCAGGATTTCGCCGTTGAAGACCTCGGCGCCCGGCAGGTCGATGCGCTTGGGCGGGCCATAAGCACCGGTCGCGAAGACGATGTGCTTCGGCTTCAGCGTGATGCGCTCGCCGGCGCGGTCGAGCTCGACCGTCCAGACCTTTTCGGTCTCGTCATAGGAGGCACTGACGCATGTCGTGGAGGTCCAGTAATTGAGCTCCATGACGCGCGTATACATCTCCAGCCAGTCGCCCATCTTGTCCTTGGGCGTGAACACCGGCCAGTTCTCGGGAAACGGGATGTAGGGCAGATGGTCGTACCAGACCGGGTCGTGCAGCACGAGCGAGCGATAGCGCTTGCGCCAGGAATCGCCGGCCTGGGCGTTCTTCTCGATGACGATGGCCGGCACGCCCAATTGCCTGAGCCGCGCCCCCAGCATGATGCCGCCCTGGCCGCCGCCGATGACCAGGCAATAGGGCTGCCGGCTAGCGCCGAGGTCACGCGCCTCGCGGCGCCTTGCCTCCAGCCAGGTTTCGCGTTCCGGATCGGCCTTGTGGCGGACGCCCAGCGGCCGCGCCGGGCCTTTGCGCTCTTCAAACCCCTTGAGATCGCTCATCGCCGTGAACAGCGTCCGGCACTTGCCGTCCCTGAGGCGCATGATGCCTTGGCCCCACGCCGATGACGTCTCGAAAGAAAACCAGGCTTCGATGGTGCCTTCGTCCGAAGTCGCTTCGCCGCTGAGCTGCCATTGAGCAGGCCTTGTGGTTGCCAGCGTCGCCGCCAGCATGTCGCGGATCGCGGCCGCCCCCTCCATCGTCTTGATGTTCCAGGTGAAGGTCAAAAGATCGCGCCAGTAGCAGTCCTCGACGAACAGATTGGTTGCGGCCTCGACGTCGCCCGCTTCGAGCGCTCGCGCAAAAGAACCGAGCCAGGTGGCCGCCTGTTTCGACGGTGAGATGTCGAGCATCTATCCTCCTCGTCGACCAAGAGTGCCAGAAGCCGCGCAAAATTCGGTAGGGCCAGTACAAAATTCAGAAGGGATCGTAGCCATCTACTCCCGTTATAACGGCTCCTCGGCGGTTGCCAGGTGGGACCATGATTTCCGTGCCGTTGTCAAATCTGACCCGAACCGTGTCCTCCAAGGCTACTTCTACAAGTCGCGTTCCGACCAAAGCCCAGATTAAGCTTAAATCGCCGCTACGGTTATCCGGTTTTATCCAGACGTCAGGCCCTCCGTCGTAGGCCACCTTGAATAAAGTCCAGAGTTGGACGGTAACGCCAGCAAACTCCAAGTGCACTGAGTCGTTCTCGAGAAGCACTCTGATCAGCTCGTTTCCAACCCACGAGTCACGCATAGCGCATCTTCTAGCAACCTTTCTCCCTGCTGTCAGGCCCGCGCGCGGGCCTGATCCGAACCGCTATCCAGCCATGCAAGATCGTCCGGCGAAAGTGAGATGTCGAGCGCCTGGAGGCTGTCTTCCAATTCGTCGAGCGAGCGGGGCCCGATCAGCGGGACGGACGGGAAGGGCTGCGCCAGGACGTAGGCGAGCGCGACGTGGATCGGGCTTTTGCCCAGCCGCTTGGCGAGCTCGATGGCACGGTCGCGACGGCCGAAATTCTTGTCCGAGTACCAGACCCGGACCAACTCCTCATTGTCGCGCCGGTCGCGGCCGGCGCGGTCGGTGAAGAAGCCGCGGCCCTGGCTCGACCAGGCGAAATTCGGCATCTGCCGGGCGGTGAGCCAGGCCTTCCACGCGTCGCTGGAGGAGGTGACACAGCCTGCCCAGATCGGCTCCAGCATCTCGGCCAAGGAGAAATTGTTGGAAAGCGCGCCGGGCTTCTGCTTGCCGGTGCGCTCGGCATAGGCAATCGCCTCGTCCATGCGTTCCATCGTCCAGTTCGAGCCGCCGAACGGACCGCGGATGCGGCCGGCCTTGACCTCGCGGTCCATCGCATCGACGAATTCGTCGACCGGCACGTCCGGATTGTCGCGGTGCATGAAATAAACGTCGATATGGTCGGTCTGCAGCCGCTCGAGCGACTGGGTGAGCTGCTTGCCGATGACGTCGGGATAGCAGAGCGGCGAGTGCGCGCCCTTGCCGATGACCACGGATTGCTCGCGCACGCCGCGGTTTTTCAGCCATTGGCCAAGCAGGGTCTCGGTATAGCCGGAACCGTAGACGAAGGCGGTGTCGAACAGATTGCCGCCGGCCTCGAAATAGGCGTCGAGCAGGATGGCGCCCGACGAAAAGGTGCGGAAATCCTCGAAGCCGAGCGCCAGGCACGAGGCCCGCCGCGGCAGGCCCGGAATGCTGCGCTTGGAGATGGCGGTCCCGCCGGAGCGCAGCTTCCGTCCGGAGATCGTGTTGACGCGCTTTGCCGGTTTCTCGATGTCGTATTCGAGCCCGATCGCGGCACGCCATTTGTCGAGCACGCGCAGATTGCCGAGACTGTCGGCCCAGCCCATGCCGGGCCAGGCGAACTCCTGCTTCCCGCCGAGAATGGCCTCGCCGGCGGCGTCGACCTCGAACGCGTAAAGCCAGCCGTCCTCCTTGACCTCGACCACCTCGGTGTTACCCGGACGGATGATGCGGATTTCGCCGGTGCCGCCTTGCTGGCCGCCGGCATACCAGAAGTCCGCCACCTCGATGCGGCCTTTGCTGCCGAGAATGCGCAAGACATTGTCCTGAGCGAGCGAGATGCTGCAGGAGACTTCCGCGACGATGCCGCCCGGAAAATGCAACAGCGCCGACGCCCATTCGTCGACACCGGATTGGCCGAGATGCGCAGTACCCACCACTTTGTCCGGCTCGGCGAAGGGCTTTCCCGCCGCGGCGCCGGCAATCAGCCGCGCCATCGACACGGGATAGCCGCCGACATCGAGGATGCCGCCGCCGGCAAGATCCTTGGCGTAAAGCCGGTGCTCCGGCATGAAGCCCGGCATGGCGAAGCCGAAGCTGGATTTGATCATCTTGATCTCGCCGATCGCACCGGCACTGATCAGCTCGACCAGCTTGGCCGTCTGCGGATGCAGCCGGTACATGAAGGCTTCGCCGAGAAAGGTGCCGGCCTTGCGCGCCGCATGGATCATCGCGTCGGCCTCGAAGGCGGTCAGGCCAAGCGGCTTTTCGCAAAGCACATGCTTTCCGGCCTCGGCTGCCTTGATCGCCCATTCGGCATGGCTCGGATGCGGCGTCGAAATATAGATCGCGTCGACATCCGGATCGCCAAGCAAAGCCTCGTAGCCGTCGAGGATGCGGGCGCCGGGGAAAGCCTCGGTGAGCCCGGCCTTGCCGGGATTGCGCGCCCCTAAGGCGACCAAGGTGCCGGTGCGCGAATGGGCGACGCCGCCGGCAAAGGCCTTGGCGATGTTGCCGGGCCCGAGAATGCCCCAGCGAATTTTTTCTGGTTTGGAAGTCATGTCAAATCTCCGTGGGGTGGCCGCGAGCAATCGCGATCGGACAAAAGAAAGATGGGTTAGCGAATGCGTGCGCCGGTGGCGTCGAAGAGAAGCGAGCGGTCGGCCTTGATCGACACCACCAGGTCGTCGCCGTTGGCGCGATGCCGTGAGGCCTCGCGCTCGATGATCAGTTCTTCGCGCCCGCCCCCGGTCCCGGAATTGGCATAGACATAGCTCACCGATCCCAAGTGCTCGGCGACGTCGGCCTTGAGGGTAAGGTCGCAATCGCCCTGGCCGGCGTCGAAGAAATGCTCCGGCCGCACGCCAACCACGACATCGCCGCCTATCGCAGGCAAGGCATCGGAAAGCGGCTTGCGCAGTCGCACGCCGCGATGGTTGACCAGCTCCACGATCGCCGCGCTGTTGTCGGTTCCGACCACTTTCGCCGCCAGAAAATTCATCTTCGGCGAGCCGACGAAGCCGGCAACGAAGCGGTTGGCGGGGTCGTCGTAGAGATCGAGCGGCGCGCCGATCTGCTCGATATTACCGGCGTTGAGCACGACGATCCTGTCGGCCAGCGTCATCGCCTCGGTCTGGTCGTGCGTCACATAGACCATGGTAACGCCAAGCTCCTTGTGAAGGCGCGATATCTCGACGCGCATCTGCACCCGGAGCTCGGCATCGAGATTGCTGAGCGGTTCGTCGAACAGGAACACTTGCGGCTCGCGCACGATGGCGCGGCCGATGGCGACGCGCTGGCGCTGGCCGCCCGACAATTGCCGCGGCCGCCGCTTCATCAGCTCGGCGATGCGCAGGATTTCGGAAGCCCGCTTCACCCGCCGCTCGGTATCTGCCTTGGGGTTGCCGGTCATTCTCAGGCCGAAGCTCAGATTCTGCTCAACCGTCATGTGCGGATAGAGCGCGTAGGACTGGAACACCATGGCGATGCCGCGATCGGCCGCCTCGACGTCGTTCACCACCTTGCCGCCAATGGCGATCTCGCCGTCGCTGATGTCCTCGAGCCCGGCGATCATCCGGAGCAGCGTGGACTTGCCGCAGCCGGAAGGGCCGACGAAGACGACGAATTCGCCGTCATCGATATCGATATTGGCGCCGTGGACGATCTCGAAGACGCCGAAGCGCTTGATGACGTTTTTGAGTGTGACTGCCGCCATGCTGATCCTTACTTGATAGCGCCGGCGGCGATGCCGGCGACGAAATGGCGCTGCAGAAGCACGAACACGACGAGCATTGGCGCCGTCAGCATCACCGCGCCCGCCATGATGCCGCCCCAGGACACCTTGGTGAGACCGATCAGCGTGCCGAGCGCCACGGGCGCGGTCATTGCGCCCGGCTTGGAATTGATCAGCAGCGGCCAGAGATAGTTGTTCCAGGAGGCAAGGAACAGGATGATGGCGAGCGCTGCCAGCATCGGCCGCGCCAGAGGCAGTGCGACGAACAGGAATATCCGCCATTCCTTGACGCCCTCGACCTTGGCGGCGTCGAACAGTTCGTGCGGCATCATCGAAAAGCTCTGCCGCATGAAGAGCACGCCCAGCGAATTGAACAGCGGCGGCACGATCAGCGCCACCCAGGTGTTGGCGAGCTTGAAGTCGCGCGCCACCATGATGAATTGCGGGATCAGCACGACCGCATAGGGCAGCGTGATGGTGCCGAAGATGATGGCGACGACCATGCCCTTGCCGAAGAAGTTGTAACGCGCCAGCGCCCAGCCGGCCATCGAGGTCAGCATCACCGACAGGAAGGTGTAGGTCACCGCCACCGAGACGGAGATGCCGATGGCACCGATGAAATTGGTGCCGCGCTGCAGATTGCTGACATTGTCGAGGAAATTGCCGTGCGGCAAAAGCTCGATGTCGGGGCTGAAGATGCCGTTGTCGGGCATCGTGGAAAAGACCACCATCATCCACAGCGGAAACAGCCAGACCAGCGCCAGCGGCGTCAGGAACAGATGCAGCGCGATGCTGCGGCCCAATCTGGCCTGGGAACGGCCGACCCGGGAATGGCCGATTGGGGAGCGCGAGGTCATTTCGGTTCCCTCGTCAGCCATATCTGCACCAGCGAAATGGCAATCGCCAGTCCGGCCATGGTGTAGGCGATGGCCGAAGCGTAGCCGAAATTGAGCGACCGGAAGCCCTGGCGATAAAGCAGCAGCCCGAGCGTTTCGGTGCCGCCGCCCGGCCCGCCGCGCTCGGTGATTAGGAAGGGCTCGGCGAACAGCTGCATGGTGCCGATGATCGACAGCACGGCGCAGAACACGATGATCGGCTTGAGCAGCGGCAGCGTGATGTAGAAGAACTGTTTGACCTTGCTGACCCGGTCCAGGGTCGCCGCCTCGTAAACATTCTCGGGGATGGACTGCAGGCCGGCGAGCAGGATGATGGCGTTGTAGCCGGCCCAGCGCCACGTCACCGCCATCATGATGACCGCCATCGCCGGGGTGACGTTGGTAAACCAGTCGACGTTGGGCAGGCCGATGCTGTTCAGCAATTTGTTGATGATGCCGTAGTCCAGATTGAACATCAGCCGGAAAACCGCCGAATAGGCGACCTCGCCGACCACGACCGGCGCGAAGAAGGCAAAGCGGAACAGGCCACGCGCCTTGAGCAGCGGCGAGTTCAAAAGCACCGCCATCACAATCGCTAGCGAAATCATCACCGGCACCTGGATGACAAGGATCAGCAATGTGTTCTTCAAGGCATTGAAGAAGGCCGGATCGCCGATCAGCCGGCCCCAGTTGAAGGTCGGCGCGAACCGCCACGGCACGGTGCGCGTCGCCTGGAACGAGATCAGGAAGGAATCGATGATCGGCCACAGCCAGAAGATCGAGAAGATCAGCAGATAGGGCGCAAGGAAGCGATACGCCGTGGCGTTCTGGTAGCGCATCGTTCTCCTCCTTTCTGCTTTCGCCTGCTGGGGCGCGCGGTGTTGATGTTCCAGGTGATGCGGCGCCGCAAACGGCGGCTTGTTCGAAGGCCGGTGCCGCCCCTCATCCGCCTGCCGGCACCTTCTCCCCGTAAGTGACGGGGAGAAGGGGCTGGGCCGCAACGCTGGTGACCCCCTCTCCCCGTTCTTCACGGGGAGAGGGTAAGGGTGAGGGGCAGCGCAAGCGCCCGGTAACTGACTCTGGGATCATTCCGTGTCAGATCACGACTTGACCGGCAGGCCGGTAGCCGCGGCGATCTGGCTTGCGGCATCGTCGAGCGCTGCCTTGGCGTCGGGATAGCCCCCGGCCAGATATTTGGTCTGCACCGCGCGGATGATGATTTCGGCGTCGCTCTGGAACGGCGTACCGCGGCTGGGGACGACCTTGGGCAGGGTGCCGAGGATGTCCTTCCACACGGCTTGGCCACCCCAATAGGGCAGGCCCTCGGAGACATAAGGGTCGTTGAGCGCCGAAATCAGCGACGGCACCAGGCCGAAGCCTTTCAGCATGGTGATCTGGCCCTCATTCGTCCCTAGCGTGTATTTCAGATAGGCGTAGGCGGCTTCCTTGTTCTTCGACACCGAGGTGATGGCGAGCGAGGAGCCGCCGAGATTGGCGGCGCGCGGACCGTCGGCGGTCAGGCTCGGCATCAAATAGACGCCCCATTTGCCTGTCCCATCGGGCGATTCGGTGCGCACAGTGCCTTCATACCAGCCGCCATACATCTGCGTGGCGACCTTGCCGGCGGTGTTGTTGGTGATCTTGGTGCTCCAGTCGGCAGAGGAAATGATGCCGGCGTCCTTCATCTCCTTGATCTTGGTCATGGCATCGACGCATTTGGGCTGGTTGACCGTGATCGATTGACCATCGGCGGAGAAGTAGGCGCAGCCCTGCTCGTTGGAGATCATGCGGAAGAATTCGGAATCGCCGTTGAAATCGGCGTTGGTCATCGTGACGCCGGGATTGGCGGCCTGGATCTTCTTGGCGGCAGCGATGAAATCGTCCCAGGTCTTGATCGAGGACGGATCGACGCCGGCCTTCTCGTAGAAGTCGCGTCGGTAGAACATCGCCACCGGCCCCGAATCCCACGGCATCGCATAGGCCTTGTCGTCCACCTCGAGCTCGGTGCGCTTGAAGTCGGGGAATTTTGCCTGGTCTTCCGCGGTGTAGCCGAGCGTGTGCAGGTCGACGAAGCAATCCGGGAACTGGCTCCAGTAGTTTTCCGCTTCGCCGTTCTCGATCGTCACGATGTCCGGCAGGCCCTCGCCACCGGCGGCACAGCCGGCGATCGACTTGTCGTAGGTCGGCTGGTTGCCGAGGTCCTCGACCGTGACCTTGATGTCGGGAAACTGCTTGTTGAAGCCCGCTATGGTGGCCTTCAGCGACGAAGCGGCGATATTCCAGCTCCAGATCGTGATTTCACCGGACTGCGCAAAGGCCGGGCTGGAGCCCAAGGCAAGCGCGAGCGCGGCGCAGGTCAATTTTATGCGCATTGAAATCCTCCCATTTTCAGTTGCTCTCTGTTTGCGAGCGTGGCTAGACTAGGCCTCGGGAAAGCCTTGTCCGCGACAAAGGGAATAAGAAATGAGCGGAAAGTAAGATGCCGGAAAGGCCGTTTTACCAGCCTGGCGCCAGCAGCGTGGAGGGCCTGCCGCTGCTGCTGCAGATGTTTCACACCCAGCCCCTGGTGATGCTCAAGCCGCATTGGCACGCCCAGGTCGAGGTGAATTTCATCGTGCGCGGGGCCGTGCATTACCGCATGGACGGGCACGAGCTTTCGCTCTCTGCTGGCGACATGTGTCTGTTCTGGGGCGGCCTGCCGCACCAGATGGACGAAGCCTCCGACGATGCCATCTATGCCGGCGCGCATCTGCCGCTGGTGCATTTCTTCCGGCTGCATTTGCCGGTCGACGTCCGCAACAGGCTGATGACGGGCGCGACGCTGGTAACCGACGCCACCGACCGGTCGGACGACCACAATTTCGAGCGCTGGAACCGCTATGCCCGCTCCGGCGACCCGGTCAAGGCCGAGCATGCCGTCAACGAGCTTTTGCTGCGGCTGGAGCGGGTGCGCTTCGAGCCTTACCGGCTCGCCCCCGAAACCCCGGTCGAACAGGAGATAGGCAGTCCCTTCGATCAGCAATCGCTGCGCAATGTCGGGCGCATGTGCGACTTCATCGCCGAGAATTTCCTCTACGAGATCGATTGCGTCGACATCGCCGCGGCGGCCGACATCCATCCCAAATACGCCATGAGCATCTTCAAGAAATCGACCGGCATGACGCTCAACGAATATGTGAATCTGCTGCGCCTCAGCTACGCGCAGGCGCTGCTGATGCATCAGGATGCCAATGTACTGCGCGTCGCCATGGAATCGGGCTTCGGCTCGCTCAGCGCCTTCAACAAATCGTTCCGCAAGCTTGCCGGCATGTCGCCGTCGGATTTCCGCAGGGGCGTGGCCGGCGCCAGGTAAGGGCACCGGCTGGATTCAGCCTATAGTCCCCAGGCGCCTCGGCAAGCGGTTCATCGGCAGCGGCCCGTTCGCGGTGATCAGGAACTGGTCTTCGAGATTGAAGCTGGCGAGACCGTCGATGTAGAGCGGGATCTCGAATGCCAGCACCATGCCGGCTTCGATCACGACATCGCTGTCGGCCGAGATGAACGGCCATTGCTCGGAAAACACGGAATGGCCGACGCTGTGGCCGAAATGGCCGCGGCGATAGGAACGCAGGCCCTGGCGCGCCAGGCTTTCGCTGGCGGCGCGATGCACGCCGGCGAACGGCTTTCCGGGCATAAGCGCGGCAAGCCCATCGGCGAAGGCGCGCTCGGCTATCGCATGCAATTCGGCCTGTTCGGGCGACGGCGGCCCGAAGGTGAAATTCCTCGACATGTCGGAGGCATAGCCGTTCACGCTGCAGACCATGTCGGCCTTCAGCGGATCGCCGGCGGTGGCTGCCACATCGGCGCTTTTGGGCCGAGCGCCCAGTGTGACGTATTCCGCCGTCGAGATTTGCAGCGAGGACCCGGCGGCTGCTTCGGCGACGCCTTGCCGGTAGAGCGCGACCAGCTCCGACTGACGCATGCCGGTCGCCGCATGCTGCTGCAGTCGCGACAGGCCGGTTTCCGACAGGACGATGCCCTGCCGCAGAAGGTCGATCTCGCTTTGCGATTTGATTGCCCGCAGCCTGTCGAGGATCGGCGAGCCGTTGACCAGGGCCGTGCCGGGCAACATCGCCTGCATCGCGGACAAATCGCTGGCCGAGACAAAATCCAGCTCGATGCCGAGCGTTGCACGCTCCAGCCCGAATTCGGCGAGCATCGTCTTCAGCTCGCGGACAGAGCGGGCAAGCTCGAAGGTCGCTGGACGTGCAAAACCGGGGGCGCGGCCAACCAGGCCGGCCTCGATGCGCTGCGCAACGGGCCGGCCGGCTGTCGCCGGCTCAAGCGACGCGGATTCGATCCAGATCGGATGCGTGCGCACCACGGCATCCGCCACCGCTGCCCGGAGCTGGGCAGCCTGGAAATCGGCAACCACTACGCCGATCGGCAGGTCGTCTCGTCTCGGGATGACCACGAAACCGGCGCCGGCCCGGCGGAACAGGCCGGCCGGGCCGATCCAGGCGCCGGTGGCATATTGGAATGCCTCAGGCTCGCAAAGCACCAATGCCTCGATATTGGCACGCTGCATCAGGTCTGTTGCGCGTTCTCGGTCGACAAAGCCGGTCACGGGATCTCCTCGCATGCAATCGAATCCGACGCCGATGCGGCGGCGTTTGACCTCAGCGTAGCTTCAGTGCCGCTGTGGAGCAGCTTTTTTCTGGAAGCGCTGTTGACCTGCCGACCCTAAAAGCGCGTTGCGTTCGACCGGCCTCATGCGACGCGCTTCAGGTTCTTGTTTCATGCATGTCGGTGTCGCAAAACCGCTGCACAGTTTTGCGCGACATGCATCAAAGGCCTTGAGAGTTCGAACGCCAGGCGGGGAAACGAAAAAAAGCCGCGGCGAACCACGGCTTTCAACGCGACAAGTTGTCAGTTTCGAATGCTTACTCGGTTTCGTCAGAGGTGTCGTCGGCAGTGTTTGCCGCGTCTTTCGCGGCCTTCCTATCCAGCGCTGCCTGCAAGGCCAGGGTGGCCTGCGGTGAGGCCGGTGTCGTGGCAACGACCGCCATTGCATGAGCAACTCCGGTCGTCGACTTGTCCTTGGCCGCGGCCGAGGTGGCGGCTCCGTGTCCCTGCGAGCCGGCCCCAGCCGAGTTTCCGCCGTTGCCGTGGCTGCCGCCATTGCCGTTCCCGCCGCCATTGCCGCCGGGGGCAGCGAGGACCGGAGACGCGACAAGGGTGAGAGCGGCCGCCGCTGCGAATAGATAGGTGCGCGTTTTCATAATTCCTCCTTCGAGTGGCCCTCCCGCCAGGATGGGTTCCAGTGAGAAACGTGAGGACTTTCCAAAGTGGAGCCCGCTGTCCAACAAGTTCCGTTCAAATAGAGCATTCTGCAAGACGGACCTTGGTCCGAGGACGACACGCAAAAGTCCTGAATTCTATCTGCAGCGTACTTGGCGCGACCGCAGCGCCTGCTGGCAAGTGCGTCCTGTGCCGCCCAAATGCGAAAAAGCCGCGGCGGACCGCGGCTTTTCGATGCTTGATTTCCCTGGAGAGAAACTGGAGCGGGTGAAGCGATTCGAACGCTCGACCCCAACCTTGGCAAGGTTGTGCTCTACCCCTGAGCTACACCCGCTCGCGCGGCTTTCGGGCCGCAAGCCGCGCCTATATGGCTGAAGAGCGCGGCGATTGCAACAGGGAATTCGCAGGCTTTTTGCTTCGCCGGCAATGCGGACAAGCCGTCCCGCGACACGTCGCAAGGCAATCACCCCTGCATTGCGCGACGGGCTTGTCTTGGCCGCATCATTGGCCGTAAACGGCGTAGGCCGAACAAGCCGTTGAAAGCGGGCCATCAGAAGAAAGACCGATGCCGAAGACCGAAGCCGACCTTTTCGCCTTTCTTGCCGGACTCGGGATCGAGGTATCGACACAGCGGCATCCGCCGCTGTTCACTGTCGCCGATTCGCAGGTGCTGCGCGGCGAGATTGCCGGCGGCCACACCAAGAACCTGTTCCTCAAGGACAAGAAAGATAATTTCTTCCTGGTCAGCGTCGGCGAGGAGGCGGTGGTCGATCTAAAGCAGATCCATCATCTGATCGGCGCCGCGGGCCGCGTGTCTTTCGGCCGGCCGGAGATGCTGATGGAGCTTCTCGGCGTCGTCCCGGGCGCGGTCACCGTTTTCGGGCTGATCAACGACACGGAGCGAAGGGTCAAGGTCGTTCTCGACGAGGAGCTGATGAGCCATGCTGTGGTCAACGCCCACCCGCTGACCAATGAGGCGACGACTTCCATCGCCGCCACGGACCTGGTCAAATTCGTCGAGGCAACCGGACATGATGCTGTTATCTTGAAAGTCTCGGCATGATCGCCACATGGGTGACTGAAACCGGGTTCTGAAGAAGGATGTTGCGCCTGTCCCTTGGCCGGCGGCGCGACCGAAAGGGCGACGAGATGAGCGATAGCAACCCCTTTGGCCGCCCATTTGGCAGCAATGGCGGTCAGTATGCCACCACCGTGCAGTATGGCGGCACCGATGCCGCGCGTGAGAAGGTCGCACTTGCGGAGGTGCCGGCCGACGTCATCAAGGACACCACGACCGCTGGATTTGCCGCCGACGTCATCCAGGAATCGCGCCGCCAGCCGGTGCTGGTCGATTTCTGGGCGCCATGGTGCGGCCCCTGCAAGCAATTGACCCCGCTGCTGGAAAAGGCGGTGAAAGCCGCCGGCGGCAAGGTCAAGCTGGTCAAGATGAACATCGACGACCATCCATCGATCGCCGGCCAGCTCGGCATCCAGTCGATACCGGCGGTCATTGCCTTCAAGGACGGCCAGCCGGTCGACGGCTTCATGGGCGCCATTCCCGAGAGCCAGATCACGCAATTCATCCAGAAGGTCGGCGGCAAGGATGGTGGCGCACCGCAAGTGGCCGAGGCGCTGGCCGCGGCCGCCGAGGCGCGCGAGGCCGGTGACGTGCAGACCGCGGCCGACATCTACGACGCTATCCTGGAACAGGCGCCGGAGACGATCGAGGCGATCGCCGGCTTGGGCGATCTGCTGTTCGAGGCCGGCGATACCGAAGGTGCCGATGCGATGCTGGCGCGGGCGCCGGAGGCAAAGAAGGATGCGCCGCAGCTCGCCGCGCTGCGCGCCAAGATGGCGCTCGCCGCGCAAGCAGCAGTGCTCGGCAATCCGGCGGAACTGGAACGGCGGCTGGCCGAAAATCCCGGGGATCACCAGGCGCGGTTCGAGCTTGCGATGATCCAGAACGCCAAGGGTGATCGCATGGCGGCGGCCGACAATCTGCTGGCGATCATCAAGGCCGACCGCTCGTGGAACGACGATGGCGCCAGAACCCAGTTGCTGCAGCTCTTCGAGGCATGGGGCATGACCGACGAGGCAACGCTGTCGGCACGGCGCAAACTGTCGTCGCTGCTGTTTTCCTGAGCCGGCGCAGACTGTTTTGTCCGGCGGGCTTGCGGTCGGCGGCGGCTGCGCCAGATTAGGTTTTCGGACGGCATTCGATTTCGGGTTTCCGGTGTCGCGCCTTGTGCCGGCCGGGAGGAGACGGGTTTGGTGCGCTTCCTGACGAAGCGATCGGAGGATTGAGGTGCAGGCGGGAAACGCGCATTACCGACTCGCTGCGGACTTACCGTCGACCATGCCGATCTTTCCGCTTGAGGGCGCATTGCTGCTGCCGGGAGGCCGCATGCCGCTCAACATCTTCGAGCCGCGCTATCTGCAGATGGTCGATGAGGCGATCGCCGGGGCGCGGCTGATCGGCATGATCCAGCCCAGCCTCGACGGTGCGCTGCGTCCCGACGGCGAGCCGGAACTCTGCAATGTCGGCTGTGCCGGGCGCATCATCGCGCTGTCCGAGAGCGGCGACGGTCGTTATCTGATTTCGCTGCAGGGCGTGTGCCGGTTCCGCATTGTCCAGGAACTCACCGTCAGGACGCCGTTTCGCCAGTGCCGGTTGGCACCCTTTCTCACCGATCTCGACGACGACCAGGCGGAAGCCGAGATCGACCGGCCGGCGCTGCTCAAAGCGTTTCGCGCCTATCTGCAGGCCAACGATCTGGAGGCCGACTGGGAAAGCGTCAGCCGCGCCGAAAACGCCATGCTGGTCAACGCGCTGTCGATGATGGCGCCCTACGGGCCGGCCGAGAAACAGGCGCTGCTCGAAGCGGCCGATCTAAAGACACGCGCCGAAACGCTGATCGCCATCACCGAAATGGCGCTGGCGCGCGACAATGAGGATTTCGGTTCGAGTTTGCAGTAGGCTCTTGCCTTCTCCCCTTGTGGGAGAAGGTGGATCGGCGCGTAGCGCCGAGACGGTTGAGGGGTGCTGGACGGAGTGCCGTCGGTGCCAAGCTGGAACACCCCTCATCCGACCGAGATTCGCTCGGCCACCTTCTCCTACAAGGGGAGAAGGGAAGTCCGCGCGCGAAACCCCGAAGCGGTTGCCTTGTGGAAGGACGGATCGAATGGCGGATGGACGTGACGGGAACAGGACTGTCGATCCCAAGCTGCTGGAACTGCTGGCCTGCCCGCTGACCAAGGGGCCGCTTGCCTGGGATCCGGAGCGCGGCGAGCTTGTCTCGCGGGTGGCAAAGCTTGCCTATCCGGTGCGGGACGGCATTCCTATCATGCTGCCATCGGAGGCGCGGGTCATCGCCATAGACGATGCCATGCCACCGCCGCGCCTGGGTGGCTCGGAATAAGGGCCGCTCCGCAGCGATCCTTCGCGCCCCCCTTGTCCTGCCGTCATCAAATTCCGCACCGCAGCAACGCTCTGACGAAGACAGGGGGCCTATTGAAAATTGCGTCCCTTGGGCATGACCTTCTCCGCCTTTCCCAATAATTCCGTTTGCGCGATGCTGCCCGGCCGAGCCTCGTCTGTACGGCTCGAAGGCTCAGGTCCTGCCTCTTCCAGCAGCACCGACAGCCACGGCGTCAGATCCTCGACCTTCTCGGCGACGATATGGATGACGTCCGATTCCGATTGCAGCTTGCCGGTGACGCGGATGAGACGTGCGCCCATGACGATGGGGCGGAAGCGGTCGAAAGTCCTTTCCCAGAAAATGATGTTGGCGACCGCATTCTCGTCTTCCAGCGTCAGGAAAATCGCCTTGCCATTGCCCGGCCGCTGCCGCACCAGCACGAGGCCGGCGACCGAAACGCGCCGGCCGTCCCGCACCTGGCCGAGCCGCGCATTGGGCGTGACGCCGGACCGATCCAGCCTTTGACGCAGGAAGGCGACCGGGTGCGCCTTCAGCGACAGGCCGAGCGAGCGGTAGTCGTGGACGACGTGCTCGCCGAGCGGCATTGTCGGGAGCCGGGTTTCAGGCTCGAGATCGCGCAAGCGGATCGCCGGCTGATCGAACAGCGGCAGCTTTTCGGCGGCACTCTTGCCGTCGAGCGCGCGGACCGCCCATAGAGCGTTGCGGCGGTTCAATCCAAGCGAGCGGAAGGCGTCGGCCTGCGCCAGCTTTTCGATCTCGTCGACGTTGAGGCCCGAGCGCAGCCAGACATCGCGCACGGATGTGTAGCCGTCGCCGCGCCTCACCACAAATGCTTCCATGCGCTCCTTCGACAGGCCTTTGACCTGGCGAAAGCCAAGCCGGACGGCATGGCTGGTCCGGATGACACCGCGCATTTGAACATGGCGGTCGAGAATGCGGGCCGGATCGAAAGGCGATTGCTCCAAGGCGCAATCCCAGCCGGAAAAGTTGACGTCGACCTCTCGGATCTCGACGCCATGATCATGCGCGTCGCGGACAAGCTGAGCCGGCTGGTAAAAACCCATCGGCTGGGAATTCAGAATCGCGGCGCAGAACACGTCGGGATAGAAGGTCTTGAACCAGCAGGAGGCATAGACCAGCAGGGCGAAGGAGGCGGCATGGCTTTCGGGAAAGCCGTATTCGCCAAAGCCCTCGATCTGCTTGAAGCAACGCTCGGCGAAGTCTTTTTCGTAGCCCTTGGCAACCATGCCGTCGACCATCCTCTTGCGGTAATTGCCGATCGTGCCGGTGCGCTTGAAGGTGGCCATGGCGCGGCGCAATTCATCGGCCTCGCCCGGCCTGAAGCCGCCGGCAACGATGGCAATCTTCATTGCCTGTTCCTGGAACAGCGGCACGCCCAGCGTCCTGCCGAGTATTTTTTCCAGTTCCGGCTTCGGGTATTCGGGCTTTTCCTTGCCTTGCCGGCGGCGCAGATAAGGGTGGACCATGTCACCCTGGATCGGGCCGGGCCGCACGATTGCCACCTCGATGACGAGATCGTAGAAGTTTTTCGGCCGCAGCCGCGGCAGCATCGACATCTGCGCGCGCGATTCGATCTGGAAGACGCCGATCGTGTCGGCGCGGCAGATCATGTCGTAGACATGTTTGTCCTCGGCCGGGAGAGTGGCCAACACATAGGGTTGGCCATATGCGTCCCGCGCCTCGGGATAATGATCCTGGAGCAGGGTGAAGGCGCGCTGCAGGCAGGTCAGCATGCCGAGCGCCAGCACGTCCACTTTAAGGATTTTCACCGCGTCGAGGTCGTCCTTGTCCCACTCGACCATCTTGCGCTCGTCCATCGCCGTCTTGACGATGGGTACGATCTCGTCGAGCCGGTCCCTTGTGATGACGAAACCGCCGACATGCTGCGACAAATGGCGGGGAAAGCCCATGATCTCGTTGGCGCATTCGATCACATGCCTTGTCGAGGGATCGGTCTGATCGAGGCCGCCGGCTTTTGTCTCCTTTTCGCCGAGCTCCGAGGTCGACCAGCCCCAGATCGAACTGGACAGCGCGCTCCGGACGTCGTCCGACAGGCCCATCGCCTTGGCCACTTCGCGCACCGCAGAGCGGCCGCGGTAGCTGACGACAGCGGCGGCCAGCGCGGTGCGCTTGGTGCTGTATTTGGAATAGATGTACTGGATGACCTCCTCGCGCTTTTCATGCTCGAAATCGACATCGATGTCGGGCGGCTCGTTTCTTTCTTCGGAAATGAAGCGCTCGAAAAGCGTGTCGATCTTGTCCGGGCCAACTTCGGTGATGCCGATGCAGAAGCAGACGATCGAGTTGGCGGCGGAGCCGCGCCCCTGGCAGAGAATGTTCTGGCTGCGGGCGAATTTGACGATGTCGTAGACAGTCAGGAAATAGCGCGCGTAGTTCAGGCGCTCGATCAGAGCGAGCTCCTCCTCGATGCGCTGCGTCACAAAAGCGGGCACGCCCGAGGGGTAGCGGATGGCGGCCCCCTCCTTGGCCAGCCTTTCCAGCTCGGCCTGTGGCCCGAGGCCCGATTCCGTCGGCTCGTCGGGGTAGTTGTATTGCAGGTCACTGAGCGAGAAGCTCAGCTCGCCGGCAAAACGCAGCGTTTCCGCCAGCGCTTGCGGATGCCTGCGGAAAAGCCGTGCCATCTCCAGCGGTAGCTTTAAATGACGCTCGGCATTGGCCGCCAGTTCCAGCCCCACCTCGGCGACGGGCACATTGAGGCGGATCGCCGTCAGCACGTCCTGCAGCGGGCGCCGTTCCGACGTATGGTAGAGCACATCGTTGGTCGCCATCAGCGGGATGCCGGCCAGTTCGGCCATCGCCGCCGCCTGCTCGATACGGAAGCGGTCGCTGCCGCGGTAATCCGGCGAAACCGCAAACCGCAGGCTTTCGCCGAAGCGATCCGTGAGCCGGCTAAGCACAGCAAGGCTATCGGCCGCGCCCGTCGACACATCCGGCAGGATGGCCAGCGACAAGAGATCGCCCCATTCGAGAAGATCGCTTTGTTTGAGAAGCGTTGCTCCCTTTTCGTTTTCGTCGCGCAAATTGGCCTGCGTCAGCATGCGGCAGAGATGGCCCCAGCCCTTGCGGTTCTGCGGGTAAGCGAGAATGTCCGGCGTGCCGTCGCAAAATACCAGGCGGCAGCCGGGATGATAGGAAACACCCTCCACCTTGGCCTGCTGCCAGGCGCGCACGACGCCCGCCACCGTATTGCGGTCGGCGAGCCCGATCGCTGAAAACCCCATGAATTTCGCCGCGACCACCAGCTCCTCCGGTTTCGAGGCGCCGCGCAGGAACGAGAAGTTCGACTGGATGCCGAATTCGGCATAGGGAACGGCTGTCAGCGCATTCATGCGAAGACTCCATGCATGAACCAGCGCGGAGCGGGCTGCGAGGCGCCGTAGAGGCCTTGGCGGTAAAGCCAGTAACGGCGGCCGTCGGCATCCTCGATGCGGAAATAGTCCCGGGTCGGCGCATCTTCCCGTCCCGCCGCCTCTCGCCACCATTCAGGCGCAATGCGCTCCGGCCCTTCGGCGCGCGCGACCCGGTAGAGCGCGCGCCGCCAGCGGAAGTTCAAAGGTGGGCCTTCCGGCATTTCGGTGGCCGGCACCTCGATCGGCTCGGGCGAACGGAAAAGCCGGATCGGCCGTTCCGGCTGGAAGACGGTCGTGGGAGCATCCTTCACCTTGTCCGGCTGCTTCGGCGGCGAGCTTCTCTGCGGCGCTTCGGCGAAGGGAATGGCGGCGACGGCGCGCTCCGGCAGATGGCTCTCGACGGCGACCGGCTTCAAGACCGCGCCTTCGCCGAGCCGGGCGCGGATGCGGTCGGCAAAAAGCGCGATGTCGGCGCCCCCGTCGTTCGTCTCGCCGGCAAGGTCTGCCTGCTGCATGTCGAAGGCGGCGGCGGTCAGCACCGAGAGGCGCACGAGATCGAAACCATAGCCGGCGTCGATATCCTGTTCGAGCGCGGCAAGCCTTTCGTGAAACAATTTCTGGATCAGCAGCGGCTCGCGCAAAGGTCGCGAGGTGCCGACGGCGATGCGGCTGACGCCGCCATCGACGCGAAAGAGCAGCAGCGCCAGCCGCCTTGCGCCCTCGCCGCGACGCTCGAGGTCCTTCTTCAATGTGGCCGCCAGCATGCCTGTCAGCTGCTCGATGTCCTCGGTCAGCATGATCGGCTCGGCGAGGTGGCGTTCGACCGAAAGCGGCGCGACCGGCAGGCGCGGCGACACGGCTTCGTCGAGGCGGCCGAGCGCCTGGTCGAGGCGCAATAGCAGCGATGCGCCGAAGCGGCGGGCCAGCGGCGCGCGCGGTGCCGCCATGACGGCGCCCGCCGTGCGCAGGCCGACGCTTTCGAGGCTGGCGCGGACCTCTGGATCGATGCGCAGTGCCGCCAACGGCAAGGGCGCGAGAAGCGCTTCCTCCTCACCATCGGGAACGATGCGGTCGCCGGCAAACCGCGCCGCCGCCCAGGCCGAGCCCGGCGTGGCGGCAAGCCCGGCGCGGACATCGAAGCCCTGATGGAAAAAACGCGACAGGATGTCGTCCAGCATCGAGCGTTCGCCGCCGAAAAGATGGGTGCAGCCGGTGACGTCGAGATAGAGGCCATCGGCCCCGTCGAGCGCCACCAGCGGGGTATAGCGGTCGCACCAGTCGGCGAGGCCTTCGAGCAGGCGCCGGTCGGCTTCCGGATCGGCCTCCACGATGTCGATCGAGGGATGCATGGCGCGTGCATCGGCTATGCCCATGCCGCGTTTCAGGTTAAGCGCTTCGGCCCGCTCGTCGAGGGCGGCGATGCGCTGGGCGTTCCGGTCGCGGTGACTGATCACCAGCGGCAGGTGATCCGACGGCCGGGAACGCCAGGACCGCCCCAGGCGCTGCCGCAGGATCCTCTCGGCGGCGAGATGTGGAAACCACAGGGACAGGATTCTTTGCCCATTCCTCGCCCCGTCTTTCTTCGAATATGCGTTCATCGGGGTTCCACTCCAGTGTGAATTTTCCGGGCAAGGCAGTGCGGCTCTTGCCGATGGTGATGGTGAAGGCGGGCCGGCCGATCGAGCCGGCGAGCGGCCCGGCGATCGTCTCGCGCGCTGCCGCCGGTGCCGCCGACAGGATGAGGCGGACGGGCGCTGCCGTCGGCTCGGGCTCGCCGGCCTGGCGCAGCAGGAAAAGCGGCCGGCCGGCACTCTGCGCCCGGGCGTGCAGCCGCCGCGTCGCGGTGAGATCCAGCCGCTGCGGGTTGCCACGGATTTCGAGGATGACTGCGGCCAGCGCCGTCATCCTGGCGGCCTCCTCGGCGACCCACAGCGCATCGAGCAGCCTTGGCGCCTCGGAAAACAGCAATTGCTCCGGCTCGATGCCGAAGAAGGCGTGAAGCCCCCCGGCATAGGGAAAGCCGGCCTCGCGGAAAACCTCGGATGTGCCGATCCACAGCACCGGCAGTCGCGGCCCCTGGCTGAGGATCAGGCTGATGAGCGACAGGACAAAACCGGCGACTGCTCCGGCATCGCGGGTCGCGGCGCCATGAAACTCGCTCAGCGCCGCCTTCGGCAGGCCGCCGCTCAGCGCAGCATCGAGGCGCTCGGCACCGGTGCGCAAAAACGCATCGGGCGGCGCCACGGCGAGGCCGCGACGGACAATCGTCAGATTCCGAGCGGGTGTCGGATTCCGAGAGGATGCCAGACTCTGGCGAGGCACATCCGCGTCAAACGACGAACCGGCCGGCGCTTCCAGGCGCTCGGACAAGGTCCCTTCGATCTTCGCGATCTGGCGGCGCAGGGCAAAAACAGTCTCCCGCGCCACGGCGCTTGTCGCCATGACGGTCAGCTTCCACTCACAATTGTTCCTGTTATGTTCCTATAGATTCCAGAGGGCGGCCAAAGAGTCAAGCGGAGTCATGGGGAATTTATTCCTGCCTTGATGGCATGGTCCGGGCGCTCCAGCCCGACCATTTGCCGAGTCCGGCCCGAAAGCCTATATGCCGGGATCAAAGGACAAAGCATGGCTCGCATCTACCAAACACGCATCTGGCACGACCAGCTTTCGCCAACGATGGAGGAAATCGAGCTCCTGGCGCTGGAGGCCTATGCCCATCTGCCGGAGGAGTTTCGCAAGCTGACCGGCGAGATCGTCATTCAGATCGCCGAATTCCCGACCGACGAGATCATGGACGACCTTTCGCTGGAAACGCCCTTCGACCTGCTCGGCCTGTTCGAGGGGCGCGGTATCGCCGAGCGCTGGAATCCGCAGACCGGCGAAGGCCCGAACCGGATCACGCTCTACCGCCGCGCCATCCTCGACTACTGGGCCGAGAACGAGGAGACGCTGGGCGACATCGTCACCCATGTGCTGATCCATGAGATCGGTCACCATTTCGGCCTGTCGGACGATGATATGGAGAAGATCGAAGAGGCAGCGGAGTGACGTCGTTTTGACTGGAGAGCGCAGCGTTCCTTCGCGCCAGCGTCCAGAAGTGTCCCGCATTCGCGGGCACCCGAAGCGATGTCAGCGCTACCAGTCGCTGAGCTTGGTGTCGGGGCCGTATTCCTGGCCTTCGATGTCCTTCACCACCGCCTGGCCGCAGCGCATGGTCTTGGCATTCTTGTCATAGGCATAGGTCGGCGAGCCGAACAGGTGCCAGCCCTTGTTGAGCGCCGCCGTCACCTTGTGGCAGAAGCTGGCGTCGTCCGGGCCGGACAAAAAGCGGTAGAGTTTCATTTTCAATCCCGTCGTGAGTTGCAATCATGCGCGAACAGCGGCGGCCTTCGCCAGCAGTTTTTCGGCCTGCGCCAGATGCAGCCGCTCGACCATCTTTCCGTTCAGCGCAATCACCGCCTTGCCGGTATTTTCGGCGAGCGCGAAGGCATCCTTGATCGCGCCCGCCTCGGCCATCGCTTCAAGCGACGGCGCAAAGGCCCGGTTTGCGGCCTCGATCTGGGCCGGATGGATCAGCGATTTGCCGTCGAAGCCCATGGCGGCCGCTTCCGTGCACTCGCGCGCAAACCCGTCCATATTGCTAAAATCATTGAAGACGCCGTCGAGCAGGTCGAGGCCGCCGGCGCGCGCGGCGAGCACCATCTGCATCAGCCACGGCACGAGATAGCGCCGGTCGGGCGTGGTGAGAATTCCGGTGTCCTTGACCAGATCATTCGTTCCGGCAACGAAACAAACCAGTCGAGAGGCTGGGTCGCGGCCAAGCTCGGCGATCGGGCCGATGTTGAGCAGCGCCTTGGGTGTCTCCATCATCGCCCATAGCTTGACCTCGTCCGGCGCAAAATTGTCGTCGAGAACGTCACCGGCCTCGAGAATGTCGCGCGGCGTGTCGACCTTGGGCAGCAGGATGGCGTCGGGAGCGCATTTTGCCGCAGCCAGCAGATCGTCGGCGCCCCATTCGCTCGACAGCGCATTGATGCGCACAACCATCTCGCAGCGCCGGTTGGAACGGCCGGCGAAAATCCCCGCCAGTTTTTCGCGCGCGGAAAGCTTGTCGGCCGGGGCGACGGCGTCCTCGAGATCGATGACGACGGCATCGCAGGCCAGCGACCGGATCTTGGCCAATGCCTTGTCGTTCGAAGCCGGGACGTAAAGCACCGAGCGGCGCGGGCGGGAGGGTTCGGCAGTCATGTCCGATCTATGCCGCCTGCAGACGGCCGAGGCAAGCCGTGCATAAAAACTGCACGCAATTTCGGAAAATCTCCTCGTCTCCGCCCCGCTTGCCACCCGACAGAATGCGACAAGGGCGGCATGCAAGAGCAAACAAATTGCCGTTGGTCCCTGCCGTACCGGCTTCGCCGCGACAGCTGGTGGCTTGTCGATCCGCCCCCGGCAAACCTCCTCCCTTTCGTCCGCAAATCCCCGCCCAGATATTCCGGCCGCATCAAAGCGGCCGAGAAAGCCCGATCGTGACAGCGTTCGTCACGCCGGCGCCGAGCTATTGCAGCCGCTTCGGCGTTGCCGTCCTGCTCGTCGCGCTGGCCGATTTTTTCTTCTATAGCCAACCGGCCGGCATCACGCTTTTCCTGTTCGGCGTTGCGATTGCCACCACGAGCATGGCTGTCCATCCTCTCGGCTCCTTCAACGATGGCAGGCCCTGGTTCAAGCCAGTTGCGCTGCTTGTGGCGCTGCTGCCGCTCGCGGAAAATGTCAGTGCGCTGTCCGTCTCGATCGGGCTGGCGGCGCTGGCCGTCTTCGCGCTTTCGCTGGCTGGGCGGTTGAAGCACGGGGTTGCCCGCATTGCCGGCCAACTCTCGCTATTCCTGCTTGCAACGCCCTTTCGGTTCGTCCTGGATTTCTTTCGCTGGCGCAAGGCGGCCCGGCAGCTTGGCCGACGGCGCGTGCGCCTTGCGACGATTGCCGTCTGGGTCATGCCGCTAAGCCTCGGCGCGGTGTTTCTCGCGCTGTTCGGCGCCGCCAATCCGGTCGTCGAATACTGGCTGTCGCTGATCGACCTAATGGCACTGCTCGAGCTCATCCAGCTGCCGCGTCTCGCCTTCTGGCTGTTCGTGCTGGTCGGCGTCTGGGCCTTTCTGCGCCCGCGCCTACCGCGCTTTCTCCGCTCCATTCCGCGTGTGCTGTCGCCTGTGCCTGTCGGCCGGGCGACGACAAAACCCGCCAAGGCGATCGAGGACATCATCTTCGGCAAGGCCGCGATTCTTCGTGCGCTGGTCGTCTTCAACATCCTTTTCGCGATGCAGACCGCGCTCGACGCCACCTATCTGTGGGGCGGCATCGCGCTTCCCGACGGGCTGACCTACGCCGCCTATGCGCATCGCGGCGCCTATCCCTTGATCATCACAGCGCTGCTCGCAGCTGGCTTCGTCCTGGCGGCGCTGCGGCCGGGCAGCACGACCTCCAGCGATCCGCTCATCCGCCGGCTGGTCTACGTCTGGGTGGCGCAGAACATCGTGCTGGTCATCTCGTCGATCCTGCGGCTCGACCTCTATATCGGCATCTACGCGCTGACCTACTGGCGCATCGCCGCCTTCGTCTGGATGGGACTGGTGGCGGCGGGCCTTGCCCTGATCATCGCCCGCATCGCGTTCGAAAAATCCAATGAATGGCTGCTTTCCGCCAATCTTCTGACGCTTTCAATGACGCTCTATGCCTGCTGCTTCGTCAACTTCGCGGCGCTGATCGCCAACTACAATGTCGAGCACTCATTCGAAATGACCGGCCAAGGCACCGAACTCGATTTCTGGTATCTGCGTACGCTCGGTCCCAGCGCCTGGCCGGCGCTCGACCGTTTCCTCGAGCATCAGGGCAGGACGAATGCGGCCAGCGTTTCCTCGTACCGCGAACTCGCCCGTTTGCTTGGGCAGGACGAGGCCCGCTACCGCGCCGGCCTAGAAAACTGGCGCGCCTGGAGCTTTCGCGACTGGCGGCGCCTTCGTGCTCTCGACACACGTATCCCGTTCGTGGTTCCTCCGATGTCCGAACCCTTCATGCCGGGCCGCTGATTTGATGCCGCACCACATACTGGTCGCCGACGACGATCCGCACATTCGCGAAATCATCTGCTTCGCGCTCGAAAAGGCCGGCATGAAGACGCTGGCGGTGCCGGACGGCGCGGCTGCCTTGCAGGCGATCGAACGCCGCGCGCCCGATCTCGTCGTGCTCGACATCGGCATGCCGGAAATGGACGGGCTGGAAGTGTGCCGGCGGCTGCGCCACACATCCGACGTGCCGGTGCTGTTCCTGTCCGCGCGGGATGAAGAGATCGACCGCATCCTCGGGCTGGAAATGGGCGGCGACGACTATGTCACCAAGCCGTTCAGCCCGCGCGAGCTGGTCGCCCGCGTCAACGTCATCCTGCGCCGCGCCCGGCCTGCGCCCGAACATGCCGACGATCGGCAATTCTCGCATGGCAGACTGGCCTTAGTGCCGGCAAGCCATACAGCCAGCTTCGACGGCAAGCCGCTGGTGCTGACGGGCATCGAATTCGCGATCCTGAAAGGGTTTTTGGCGCGTCCCGCGCATGTGCTCGGCCGCGACATGGTGATGGCTAATGCCTATGCTGCCAATATCCACGTCGCCGACCGCACCGTCGACAGCCATGTCCGCAACATCCGCGCCAAGCTGGCGGCGGTCGGCTGCGTCGATGCAATCGAGACCGTGCATGGCGTCGGCTTCCGGCTCGGCAAATGCGGCGCGTGAGCGCCCAAGAACGGATTGGCAGCAAATGGCGGCCACGGCTTGCCACGGTCGTCATTGCCATCCTGATCATGGTGATGGCACTGCCGCTGGCCGGCCTGTTCTTCTTCCGGCTGTACGAGAACCAGCTGATCCGCCAGACCGAGGCCGAGCTGATCGCGCAAGGTGCCGCCCTTGCCGCGATCTATGCGCTAGAGGTCCGTGAGGCCGGCCTTGCCCCGGAAAAGCTCGGCACACCCATGCCTCCACCCAGTACAAGGGATCGGGCTTCTGCCTACCAGCCGATCGAACCGCGCCTCGATCTTGCGTCCGACAGGATACTGCCGACCCGGCCCGCGGCCACGGCGGCCAGCGTCGATCCTGCCTTCGCGGCAATCGGCGCGCGGCTGTCGGGCATTCTTGCCGAGACGCAGAAAACCACGCTGGCCGGCTTTCGGCTGCTCGATCCCAGCGGCGGGGTCATTGCCGGCCGCGAGGAGGCCGGCCTGTCGCTCGCCGCGGTCGAAGAGGTTCGCGCAGCGCTTGCCGGCCGCTACGCCAGCGCGCTCAGGCTGCGGGTTCCCGACCAGCCATCGCCGCCGCTCTATTCGGTCAGCCGCGGCACCAAAGTCCGCGTCTTCGTCGCCATACCAGTTGCGGTCTCCGGCAAGGTCGCCGGCGTGGTCTATCTGTCGCGGACGCCGAACAACATCGTCAAGCATCTCTTTGGCGAGCGCGGCAAGGTGGCGCTGGCGGCAATCGCCATCCTCGGCGGCACGCTGCTGATCGGGCTGGTCTTCCTGCGCACCGTCAGCCGGCCGATCTATGCACTGATCGAGCGCACCGAGCGCATCGCCGCCGGCGACCGTGAGGCGATCAGGCCGCTTGATCACCACGGCACGCGCGAAATGGCGGCGCTCTCCGCGGCCTTCCTCGACATGGCCGAAAAGCTGCATGCGCGCTCCGACAGCATCCAGACCTTCGCCACCCACGTCTCGCACGAACTCAAATCGCCGCTGACGGCGATCCAGGGGGCAGCCGAACTGCTGCGCGATTCGGGCGGCGCGATGGACGAGGCCGAGCGGCGGCGTTTTTCAGACAATATCGTCACCGATGCCGGCCGGCTCAATCTGCTGGTGCGCCGCCTGCTTGACCTTGCGCGTGCCGAAAATCTCGAGCCCAGCGGCCAAGGCACATCACTCGCTCCGGCACTGGCGCTGCTGCCGGCCGACCACAGGCTGGCGGTGCGCCTCGAGGCGGGCGCCGATATCGGCCTGCGCATATCGGCCGAAAACGCCGCGATCGTGTTGGCCAATCTCATCGACAATTCGGCGCGACACGGCGCGACGCTGGTCTCGGTCACGGCAGCAAGCGCGGACGGCAAGGCCACCATTGTGGTGGACGATGACGGCGCCGGCATTTCGCCCAGCAACCGAGGCCGCATCTTCGAGCCGTTCTTCACCACGCGCCGCGATTCCGGCGGCACCGGCATGGGCCTCGGCATCGTGCTGGCCCTCCTGAAAGCGCATGATGGCACGATCCGGCTGGTTGACTCGGCGAGCGGCACGCGCTTCGAGATCATCCTGCCGGCGGCGTGACTCGGCGGTTCAGACCGGAAGGGCGAAAAAGGTGCATTACGACATCATCATCATCGGCGGAGCCATCGTCGGCTCCTCGGTCGCCTATTATCTGCGCGAGGAAGGGTTTTCGGGCCCGATCGCGGTTGTCGAGCGCGACCCGCAATTTTCCCATGCGGCGACAACGCTGTCCTGCGCCTCCATCCGCCAGCAGTTCTCGATCCCTGAAAACATCCGGCTGTCGCAGTTCACGCTGAAACTGTTCCGGCGGTTGAAGGAAGAATTCGGGGCGGACGCCGATATCGGCTTTCGCGAAGGCGGCTATCTGATCCTTGCCGGCGAAAACGGGCTGCCTATCCTGCAGGCCAACCACGAGGCGCAGATGGCCGAGGGCGCCGACATCGTGCTCGAGGATGCCGAGGCGCTTGTTCGTCGGTTTCCGTGGCTATCGGCCGAGGGTATCACCGCCGGGGCCTACGGCCGCAGCGGCGAGGGCTGGTTCGACGCGCATGCGATGCTGATGCTGTTCCGCAAGGCGCTGCGGACGAAGGATATCGACTTCATCACGGCGTCGGTGACCGGCATCGAGCGGCAAGGCGGCCGCGTCACCGGTGTGACCCTCGAAAATGGCGAGCGGCTTGAGGCCGGCATCGTCGTCAATGCTGCCGGGCCGAATGCCGGCAAGGTGGCAGCAATGGCCGGGCTGGCGCTGCCGGTGGAGCCGCGCAAGCGCAATGTCTTCGTCTTCGAGGCGCGCGAAAAATATGACGACATGCCGCTGCTGGTCGACCCGAGCGGCATCTATGTCCGGCCGGAAGGTTCGGTCTACATCACCGGCGGCGCCGAGCCGGAAGAGGGCGAAGGCCCCGCCGACCCCACAGATTTCGAACCCGACTGGCCGCTGTTCGAAGAGGTGATCTGGCCGGTGCTGGCGACCCGTATTCCGGCCTTCGAGGCGATCAAGCCGACGCGCGCCTGGGTCGGCCATTACGACTACAACACGCTCGACCAGAACGCGGTGATCGGTTCGCATCCCGAGGTCGGCAATTTCTTCTTCGCCAACGGTTTTTCCGGCCACGGCTTGCAGCAGGCGCCGGCGGTCGGCAAAGCGCTGGCCGAACTGATCGTCCATGGCGGCTATCGCACGGTGGATTGCTCGGCGTTTGGGTATAGCCGTGTCGCTGAGGGGCGGGCGTTTCGTGAATTGAACGTGATTTGAGGGAAGGCCGCCCAGAATAAGCCGCTCTGTCGAGTTCCCGCCCTCCCCTCTGTCCTGCCGGACAGAGGGGAGGCTGCCCCGCCGATATCAAAAGTCCGCACGCTAGTAGTCAAAACCTGACGCTTGGTACCCGAAACGGAATACCGCTGCCGACTCATTTCGGACATCTAGGGCAGATACTTAAAGAGCCATGGAAAGCAGGAATTTGACTTGACCTCCACTAGTTGGAAGGCACTTTCAGTGTTGATGTTCGCAATTATCCCATTCTCTGGATGCAGCAACGACCCTGAGTCACCGGAGAACAAACGTATATACTCTGTTCGCCAGCATCAGGAGTTTGAATTACGTCAGCAGAATAATCGTGCCAATTATTTTTTTGGCAAGCGAGTAACGGATACTGAAATCAATACTTTCGCCTTCCCTCTCGCCGGTGAGGCGAAAGGCTATGTAGTGTTTTATGCCACGCCCGAAGAGGGTGGGTTAATTCTGTCGGTTCCGCAGCAATATGACGATATCAGTCTGACGAAGCAGACGCTTGAAGCCATCGTTGATAAAGGCCTCATCTCAAAGCCGCTTGAAATTCACCTTGCGTCACGCGCGCACTGAGCGCTTTGCCAAAAAGTACATGGTAGCGTCCGCTTTCCACCCTGAGCGGGCTTACGGCCCCGGAACCAAGCGTCAGATTTCGACCACTAGTGGTTAAGTTCTAACGCTTGGTACCCGATCGTGAGCGCGGCCACATCGCGAGCGCTCCTTCTCCTACAGGCAGAAATGTCTGACGCCATCTGGCCGCAAATGTTATCTCTAGCGATCCGTCCTCGATCGAAGAAGGATGCAGTCAGTGGATGACTGGAGAATCGGGAATATCTGGATAACCAGAATTCTGGAGATGTGCGACCCTCTGCGGACGCCGTCGGAATGGTTTCCCGACTGCACCGATGAAGCGCTCGAACCGCATCTTCATTGGCTCACGCCGCGATTAATATCGCCTGCAACCGGCCGGCTTATTCTTCCCATCCAGAGTTTTCTTGTTCGTACCGGACACCACACCATTCTGGTCGACAGTTGCGTCGGCAACGATAAGACGTTCGCATACTTCCCCCATTGGCATCGCCGCAATGACGGCACCTTTTTGGAGCGCCTGGCAAATGCAGGTGTTGCTCCCGAGCAGATCGACTATGTGCTGTGCACCCATCTTCATGTCGACCATTGCGGTTGGAACACACGATTGGTGGACGGGCGTTGGATACCGGCATTCCCGAACGCCCGCTACATCATGGCGCGGCGCGAGTTCGAGGCCGCACAGGCGGCCTCCGGTGATGACGAAGATCGGACCTATGAGGACAATGTGTTGCCAATCGTCGAGGCTGGTCGGGCTGTGCTTGTCGATATGGATTATGAACTCGATGGCGAAGTGTGGCTGGAACCGACGCCGGGCCACACCCCGGGGCACGTAGCCATCGGCCTGAAATCTCGAGGCGTAGGGGCAGTGTTTTCCGGCGATCTCATGCATTGGCCGATGCAATGCATATACCCTGACTGGAGCTTTCGGTACGACACGGACCCTGACCAGGCACGTCGGACGAGATGGGCATTCCTGGAGGCTTGCTCGGACAATGGCCGCATCGTAATGACGTCGCATTTTCCCTTGCCGTCGGTGGGAACCATCTCGCGACGCCAGTCATCATTCTGGTTCGAGGATCAGCAGCCGCCGTAATCGCCGAGGACGCCGACTGGGCGATCGCCCTCGGCCACCCGCACTTGTCGAAGCGCCGCTCAAGCGCGGCGTCTTTCACTCGGTGGTCGACCTCCAGGGCGGCAATCTACCCCTTCCTCGCCGAGCACAACCAGCAGCCCAGACCCTTCATCTGGACCGCCGACCCCGACAGGATCGCCGCCGCGGTCAAACGCGGGCACCAAACGTTAGATTCGATCCACTAGCTGGCAAGGCAACGCGTCAGCGCTTGCGGTCGAACCAGAACGCGTCGGACACGCGCTTCATGCCGATGCGCTCATAAAAGCCGACGGCGTCGGGCATGGAAATCAGGCTTATGGCAACGGAAGGCCCGAGTTGCCGGCGCGCTTCATCAAGCAGGCCCTTGCCGATGCCGAGCCCTTGCGCCGATTTGCAAACGGCGAGCTCGGAAACGTAACAGACCCACGAGAAATCGGTAACACCGCGGGCAACACCGACCAGCGGCTTGCCTTCTGTATCGAGACGCGCGGTGAGCACCAAATTGGCCCCTGACAGCATCGCGTTCAATCGGGTGTCGTCATCGACGGGGCGATTGGCGCCGAGGCCGGATTCCACCAGAACGCGGCGGAACTCGGCGATGCCGAGACCCGGTTCGCTGGCGTAGAGGACCTTGGATCGCGTTGTCATGTCGACAAAAGTGCACCATGGGCCGGTGGTTTTGAAGCTGTTTTGTACCGATCTTGCGTTTCGATCGACGACGGAGGTCCAAAAACAGCCGCCTTTTATTTGCCCGCGGCTTTGTGTAAACCGGGCGCCAGCAATTTCCCGCAACAAGAAGAAGACGGGCAAGGACATGGAAAAATTCACCAAGCTCACCGGCGTCGCCGCGCCGATGCCGATCGTCAATGTCGACACCGACATGATCATCCCCAAGGATTATCTCAAGACGATCAAGCGCACCGGACTCGGCACCGGCCTGTTCGCCGAAATGCGCTACAAGGACGATGGTTCGGAAAACCCGGACTTCGTGCTCAACAAGCCGGCCTACCGCAAGGCGCAGATCCTGGTCGCCGGCGATAATTTCGGCTGCGGCTCGAGCCGGGAACATGCGCCGTGGGCGCTGCTCGATTTCGGCATCCGTTGCGTCATCTCGACCTCGTTCGCCGACATTTTCTACAACAATTGCTTCAAGAACGGCATCCTGCCGATCACCGTCAGCCCGGAAGATCTTGAGAAACTGATGGACGATGCTTCGCGCGGTTCGAACGCGACGCTGTCGGTCGATCTGGAGGCCAAGGAAATCCGTGGGCCTGACGGCGGCGTGGTCAAGTTCGACCTCGACGAGTTCAAGCGCCATTGCCTGCTCAACGGGCTCGACGATATCGGCCTGACCATGGAAAAAGCCGGCGCCATCGCTTCGTTCGAGAAGAGGAACGCCGCTGAGCGCCCCTGGGCCTGAGCGGTACGATGCCCCGGCCGCGACAGGCCGGGTTCGTGGCGGCTGAACGGAGGGACAGTCATGACACGTTCGCTTCTTGTCGGCGCCTGCGCGCTGGCGTGGATTCTGATGCCGGTGGCTGGCGCGCATGCACAGACCGACATGGTGCTCGTGCCGGCTGACGATGCGCCCGGCAGGGCCGCCGACCAGGGCGCGTTGAGCAATGCGGCCCTAGCCGACAATGACAAACAGGCGCCGATCCCGTTCGAGGGCGGCCAACTGACCATCACCCAGGAGGAAGAGTACGGGGAACGGGTGCTCGCCTTCGACGGCAAGGAACTGGCGCGCAATTACGACGTCTTCTTCGACAAGATCGTCGAGGTCGGCGGCGTCAAGGTGGCGCTGGTCGATGTCGGCGACGGCGGCAATCAATGCGGCCCGGCCAAGGTGATCGTGTGGAAGCCGGAAGGCGGCACGATCCAGACGGTCACGGTCGAGCAGGATGAATGCGGCGCACCGCCGGCCGCGATCTCCGACAGCGCCATCTATTTCGTACCCTATCTTTTGCCGGGCGATTCCAAGCCGGCGCTGCAATGGTCGCCGACGGCCGGGCTGACGACCTCGGGCAATCTCACCTATATGCCGGAGCCGGGCACCGACTGGAAGGACGTCGATCCGTCGAAATACGACAACGTCATCGATGCCTTTCACAACGAGGCTGTCTACAGGCTAGCCGAGACGCTGCTCGGCAAGGACATGCCCGACATGGCGACTAGCCTGCTGGTCGGCGGCGGAACTGAGAAGACCGCTTCGGGCGCCTTTTTTGCCAGCGGCTGCGTGCCGCATGATTGCGGCGGCAATGACGGCTTCATGGCGGTCGACCCGGTCAAGCACAAGCTCTATTTCGCCCGCCGCGGCGACAAGCCCGAGCCGGACGCGTGGCCAGCGGTGAGTACATGGCCGGCCGACGTCAAGGAAGCGCTGGACAAGGCGCTGGGGTCGGCGAATTAGGTACTTTTGCAAAGCGCAGTGACCACCACGCCTTGGACGAGAGGGCTTTGTCGAGGCGGGAGACTCATAACAACCGTCAGTTCTATCTGGCCCATGGCGGGATCGGCTCGTTCCCTGCAAGATATCCGCGACGATTTGCGGAGGACCCATGCGAAAACTGATCTCCACCGGTTCGCCCTTCGAAAAGACCGCCGGCTATTCGCGCGCCGTGGTGCAGGGCGACTGGTGTTTCGTGTCCGGAACGACCGGCTACGATTATGCGACCATGTCGATGCCGGAGACCGTGGAGGCACAAACGCGCAATTGCCTGACGACGATCGCCAAGGCGTTGCGAGATGGCGGCTTCGAAATGGCTGACGTGGTGCGGGCACATTACTACATCACCGATGCGGCTTTCGTAGATGTGGTGTTCCCGATCCTCGGCGAGGCGTTTGGCGAGATCAGGCCGGCAGCAACGATGATCGTGTGCCAGCTCAACAAGCCGGAAATGAAGGTCGAGATCGAGGTGACGGCGCTGCGGCGCACAGCCTGATGCCTGTCACGGTTGCGACAACGACACGGTTAGCACGAGGATCGGCCCATGGTGAAGGTCAGACGCATCGTTGCAAACATAGACACGCAGGATATCGCGGCGGCAAAACCCTTCTATCAGGATGTGCTCGGCCTCGATCTCAAGATGGATATGGGCTGGATCGCTACCTATGGCTCGCAAGAGACGATGTCCGTGCAGGTCAGTTTCATGGCCGAAGGGGGATCAGGAACGCCGGTGCCGGACATCTCTATCGAAGTCGACGACGTCGATGCCTCGCTTGAAAGCATGAGGACGGCCGGCTTTATCATCGAGTACGGTCCGGCAGACGAACCCTGGGGCGTGCGGCGCTTCTTCGTGCGCGACCCGTTCGGCAGGCTGGTGAATATCCTTTCGCATCTGTAGACGTTTTGTCTTGAGCATCGGATTTTCCCAAAACCGGTTGCCACTTTTGGGTCCGATGCTCTGAACCGCAGGCTTGCGCGTCGGTCGCTTGGCGTTTAGCAAGGCCGCGTTCATGCGCTAAAATAATCGGGACGGTTCTCATGGCTTCGAAAAATCTTCTCCTGCTTGCCGGCGATGGCATCGGCCCCGAGGCGATGGCCGAGGTGAAGAAGCTGATCGCCGCGATGAACGACAAGCTCGGCAGCGATTTCGTCACCGATGAGGGCCTTGTCGGCGGCTGCGCTTACGACGCACATGGCGCGGCGATTTCCGATGCCGACATGGCCAAGGCAATGGCGGCGGACGCGGTGCTGTTTGGCGCCGTCGGCGGACCGAAATGGGATGCCGTGCCTTACGAGGTGCGCCCGGAGGCGGGTCTGCTGCGGCTGCGCAAGGACATGGAGCTGTTCGCCAATCTTCGACCCGCCATTTGCTATCCGGCGCTGGCGGCGTCCTCCTCGCTCAAGCAGGAGGTGGTCGAGGGGCTCGATATCCTCATCGTGCGCGAGCTCACCGGCGGCGTCTATTTCGGTGAGCCGAAGCAGATCATCGATCTCGGCAACGGCCAGAAGCGCGGTATCGACACCCAAGTCTACGACACTTTCGAGATCGAGCGCATTTCGGGCGTTGCCTTCGAATTGGCACGCACGCGCAAGAACCACGTCACCTCGATGGAAAAGCGCAATGTGATGAAATCGGGCGTGCTGTGGAACGAGGTCGTCAGCCAGACGCAAAAGGCCAGGTATGCCGACGTCAAGCTCGACCATATGCTCGCCGATGCCGGCGGCATGCAGCTGGTGCGCTGGCCCAAGCAGTTCGATGTCATCGTCACCGACAATCTGTTCGGCGACATGCTGTCCGACATCGCCGCCATGCTGACCGGCTCGATCGGCATGCTGCCGTCGGCCTCGCTCGGCGCGCCGGATGCCAAGACAAAAAAGCGCAAGGCGCTCTACGAGCCGGTGCATGGCTCGGCGCCCGACATCGCCGGCAAGGGCATCGCCAATCCGATCGCCATGATCGCCTCCTTCGCCATGTGCATGCGCTATTCCTTCGGCATGGTGACTGAAGCCGACAAGCTCGAAGGTGCGATCGCCGCCGTGCTCGACGACGGCCTGCGCACCAGGGATATTCATTCGCCGGGGATGACCGAGGTCGGCACCGCTGAGATGGGCGACGCGATCATCGCCAAGTTCCTGGGCTGATCCTGTGTAGGTCGACGTCCGCTGGGCGACTGCCGCCGATGCGGCGGCACTCCCGCGGTTAGATTTGGACACCCGCCGGCACCGGACCCCACTGGTTTTCACGCGGCTGGGTCGGGATCAGCGCAAAGATCAGGATGATCACGGTGCCGAAGGTCGGGATCAGGAAAAGCAGGAAGAGCCAGCCGGTCAGGCCGATATCGTGCAGGCGGCGCACGTTGAGCCCGAACCACGGCAGGGCTGTCGCCAGCAGGAAGAGGCCGCAAAGGCCGACCGTCACTGCCGGCAATTCACTGTTGTCGAGATTGCCCATGGCGTCGTCGATGAAGACGCCGAATCCTATCGCCACGATCAGCGCGATCGTCCAGAACAGGCAATAGCCCCAATATTCCTTGCGGCGGGCACGGCCGGCGAAGTTGAAATAATTTTCGGTCAGGCCACGCGAGAAGTAGCTCCACAGGCCGGTGGATTCGGCGGTTTGATTTTCAGCGGAACGGCCGAAATGTTGCGGCTGACGTGCCGCGGGCGCATTGCCGGCCTGAGATGGGGCGGCGGTTGCAGCGGAGGCACGGGCGGGTGCACTGGCAGGTTGGGCGTGGATCGAAAAAACATCGCGTGCCCGTCCGCCAGCCGGCTGGAATTCGACGGTCGTGCCTCCGGCAACCGACGCTTGGCGGCGCAAGTCCTCGCGCGCGAAGCTGTAGCGGTTGCCATCGGCCCCGGTAATGAAACCGAAGGCCTGGTCCTCGTCATAGTGAAGAACTTCGCCGCGCATGTCCTGCCCACCCCATTGCCCTGCCCCAGACTGTGCAAAGTTCCGGTAGACCGCAAGGGGCGTGCGCGAAATGGAAGGGGCAGACTATTCACCCCGGCCGTTTCTTCGATTTCTTGTGTTTCGCCGGTCCGCCTTCGAATTTCGCCTTGGCCGGTTTGCCGGCCCAGGGCTTTGCCTCGAATGCCGGGCGCTGGTCAGCCGGTGCGCGCTTCTCGAATTTGGGCGTGTTCTGATCGAATGTCCGCTTGCCGCGGTGGGGCTTCTTGTCGGGGCGCGGCTCCTGATAGCCGGCCCGCGACAGATCGGGCGTGCCGTCCAGCCGCTTGACCGCAATGTTGCCCTGCAGCTTGCGGTCGGGGCCGATCGCGGCGAGGAAGCGCTCGGCCCAGTCCGCCGCGATCTGCACGAAGGTTTCTTCCGGCTGCATCTTGATGGCGCCGATCTCGCGCTTGGAGATGCCGCCTGTCCGGCACAGCATCGGGATCAGCCAGCGCGGCTCGGCATTCTGCCGGCGTCCGACCGACAGCGAGAACCAGACGCTGTCGCCGAAATCGTCGCGGCGGCTCGGTGCCTCGTCCCGGCGCGCAAATTTTTCGCCCGACGGCGTGAACGGTGCGACGTCGAGAAGGTCCTCCGGCGCCGAGCGGCTGGAGCGGCACATCCGTACGAAGGCTGCGGCGACCTGTTCCGGCCCGTGCTGATCGAGAAGCGCCTGGACGAAGCCGCGCTCCTCATCCTTCATAGGCTCGCTGAGGACCGGGTCGGCGAGAATGCGCTCGTCATCGCGCCGGATCACGTCGTCGGCCGAGGGCGGGCTCGCCCAGGTCGCCGCAAGGCCGGCACTTTGCAGCAGCCGCTCGGTGCGTTTGCGGGCATTGTTGGGCACGATCAGCGCGCTGACGCCCTTGCGCCCCGCCCGTCCCGTTCGCCCGCTTCGGTGCAGAAGCGTCTCCGGGTTGGTCGGCAAGTCGGCATGGATCACCAGCTCGAGGTTGGGCAGGTCGATGCCACGCGCCGCGACGTCAGTGGCGATGCAGACCTTGGCGCGGCCGTCGCGCATCGCCTGCAGCGCGTGGCTGCGCTCGTTCTGGCTCAGCTCGCCGGACAGTGCCACGACGGAAAAGTTGCGGTTGTTGAAGCGCGCTGTCAGGTGATTGACGGCGGCACGCGTGTTGCAGAACACCAGCGCGTTCTTCGCCTCATAGTACCGCAGCACGTTGATGATGGCGTTTTCGCGGTCGGCCTGCGCGACGCCCAGCGCCCGGTATTCGATGTCGAGATGCTGCTTCTCCTCGCCCGAGGCCGAGATGCGCACGGCATCGCGCTGGTAGCCCTTGGCCAGCGTGGCGATGGAGCGCGGCACGGTCGCGGAAAACATCAACGTGCGGCGCTCGGCAGGGGCGGCGTCGAGGATGAATTCCAGGTCCTCGCGAAAGCCGAGATCGAGCATCTCGTCGGCCTCGTCGAGCACGACTGCCTTGAGCGCCGACATGTCGAGAGAATTGCGGGTGATGTGGTCGCGCAGGCGGCCGGGCGTGCCGACGACGATATGGGCGCCACGCTCCAGCGCGCGTCGCTCGGTGCGCATGTCCATGCCGCCGACGCAGGACGACACCGTGGCGCCTGTCAGCTCGTAGAGCCATTCCAGCTCGCGCGTCACCTGCAGGGCCAGCTCCCGTGTCGGCGCCACGGCCAGCGCCAGGGGTGCCGCCGCGTGGGAAAAGCGCTCGGCGCCGTCGAGCAGCGTCGGCGCCAAGGCCAGTCCGAAAGCGACGGTCTTGCCGGAGCCGGTCTGGGCTGAAACCAGCGCATCGGCCTGACCGAGCTCAAGAACCGCTTTCTGCACCGGTGTCAGCTCGACATAGCCGCGTTTTTCCAGCGCCTTTGCCAGCGCGGGGACAATAGCTTCGAAGTTGGACATATGCTTCTTTCGAAATTCGGATTCTTAAATGCCCGGCGACGGGTCTGATGTCGGCAAGCGCCACGACGGGCGCCACGAGCCAAACGATGCCCGTTCGTACTTCGTGCCGCCCTCATTGTACAGGGCGGGCGATCCGCCTGGTTGCGATTGACTCCTTACGCAAACCGCGTAAAAGCCGGCACCGAACGGGATAGTTTTCGATGCGCGGCCTTTTGATGGCGCTTCTTGCCTTCGACATCCCCGGCCCCAATGCGAACCATTGGGCCGGACGTCTCGGTGCGCCTTTCCGTTCCAGCAAAACCACGTTCTTGGTCAAAAAAACCGGTAAAACGACCACCAAAACGGTCTGATTCCCTTGGCCTAACCACCCTCTCCCGGGTCCGGCCCGGGGTGAAACCCGCATTGGCCGGCGGGTTTTCTCCAGAAACCGAGCGGAGAGGGACAGGAGATTTCGATGAGTTTCAAGGTTGCGATCGTCGGCGCCACGGGCAATGTGGGCCGGGAAATGCTCAACATACTGGAAGAGCGCGGCTTTCCGGTGAGCGAGGTGGTGGCGCTGGCCTCGCGGCGCAGCCAGGGCACGGAAGTGTCGTTCGGCGACCGCACGCTGAAGGTCCGGACGCTCGACCAATATGATTTTTCCGACACCGACATCTGCATCATGTCGGCCGGCGGCAACGTCTCCAAGGAATGGTCGCCGAAGATCGGCAAGCAGGGCTGCGTCGTCATCGATAATTCATCGGCCTTCCGCTACGACCAGGACGTGCCGCTGATCGTTCCCGAAGTGAACCCGGATGCGATTTCGCTGTTCACACGCAAGAACATCATTGCCAACCCGAACTGCTCGACGGCGCAGCTGGTCGTGGCGCTGAAGCCGCTGCATGACTTCGCCACCATAAAGCGCGTCGTCGTCGCCACCTACCAGTCGGTCTCCGGCGCCGGTAAGGAAGGCATGGACGAACTGTTCACGCAGACGCGGGCGGTGTTCGTCGCCGATTCCGTCGACGTCAAGAAGTTCACCAAGCGCATCGCCTTCAACGTCATCCCGCATATCGACGTCTTCCTCGACGACGGCTTCACCAAGGAAGAATGGAAGATGGTGGCCGAGACCAAGAAGATGCTCGATCCCAAGATCAAGCTGACGGCGACCTGCGTGCGGGTGCCGGTGTTCATCGGCCATTCGGAAGCGGTCAACATTGAGTTCGAGAAGCCGATCACCGCCGATGAGGCGCGCGAGATCCTGCGCGAGGCGCCGGGCTGCCAGGTCATCGACAAGCGCGAGGACGGCGGCTACATCACGCCGCTGGAATCGGCTGGCGAGGACGCCACCTTCATCTCGCGCATCCGCGAGGATTCGACCATCGACAACGGCCTGTCGATGTGGATCGTCTCCGACAATCTGCGCAAAGGCGCGGCACTCAACGCGGTTCAGATCGCGGAGCTGCTGGTCGAGCGCGGGCTGATCCAGCCAAAGAAGAAGGCGGCATAACTTCTCGCTCACGGGCCGCATCGCCGCTTCGCGGCTGGCCCTCCGCGGGGCGCCGGACGGCCGGCGGCCCGCGGTCGCAGGCTTGTGAGATGAGCATTGCGACTAAAATCGCGCTGCGTCCGGCTAACGGGTCGGACGCAGGCGCAATTGCCAGGATCATGCGCGCAGCGCTTTCGTCGTTCGACTGGATGCCGGTCCTGCATACACCGGATGAGGAGATGGCCTTCATCAGCGGCACCGTGCTGGCGCAGC
Organism: Mesorhizobium sp. M1295; assembly: GCF_040318135.1. Classification (NCBI taxonomy): domain Bacteria; kingdom Pseudomonadati; phylum Pseudomonadota; class Alphaproteobacteria; order Hyphomicrobiales; family Phyllobacteriaceae; genus Mesorhizobium; species Mesorhizobium sp. M1295. Next base: position 57,413 of record NZ_JAMYLU010000005.1, on the reverse strand, counting down.
AGCACGTGACGGTCGCCGAAATCGACGCGGCCATTGTTGGCTTTGTCGCCGTTGCAGGAGAATGGGTCGAGCAGCTCTATCTGGATCCTGCCTGGACTGGCCAAGGCATCGGCGCCCGGCTGCTGACACAAGCAACCGCGAATTTGCCGGTTGTGAAATTGCATTGCTTTCAGTCGAACTCAGGCGCTCGGCGCTTCTACGAGCGCCATGGTTTTCGCGCGGAAGCTTTGGGCAACGGCACGAACAATGAAGAGCGATTGCCCGACATTTTGTACGTCCGAAGGCATTAATCCTTATCGTGCGGCGTCCGCAGCGAGTTTCTGCAAAACATCCAGCGCCTCCTCCGCCCGGTCGGCGGGCACGAACAGGTGATCGTGGTAGAAGGCCGAGACCGGATTGACGCCGATGCCGGCGGTGGCCAGCCGCGCGGTGATGGCGGCGAGGAAGCCGACCGCTTCCAGCGACGAATGGACGTTCAGCGTCAGCATCCGGCAGCGGAACACGGTTTTCAGGCCAGCGGTCTTGGCCTGGTCTTCAAGCACGATCAGCGTCATGCCCTGTGCTCGCGAAACAGCATTACCGGATCGAGCTGGTCGGGAACGGCCGCATCAGGTGGCAACGTGGTGAAGACATGAACGCCGGCAAGCAACTCCGGCGTCATTGCCGCCAGCAACTTTTTCAGGTCGGTCTCTCCGGCCATCGCTTACTTTCGTTGTGCGATTAGGCGGCTGCTGCCGTCGAGCGCTCGGGAGATACCCTTACGGATTTCCAATAACGCCCTCCACCTCCCCTCGCAAGGTGGACTTGGCCAGGTTGGTTGCTGGCTGAACTTGCACATCCAAGGTCGCCGTCCCCGGAGTGAAAAAGCACTGGAGGCATGTCGGATGGCCGTCATGGGACGCGTCCTTGGTTCGAGCTGGCAGAAAAGCCAGTGCTCGCAACGACCGGAGGGAACATCAATGACCAAGTCTCAGGCAGCATCCGTCTCACCGCGCGCCCTCTGGGCCGGTCGCGTGCTCAGCGCCGTCATCGTGCTGTTCATGATCTTCGACGGCGTCATCAAGCTACCGCCGCTCGAAATCGTCACCCAGACCATGGTGCAGCTCGGCTGGCCAGCCGATGCCAATGTCTCGCGCATGCTCGGCATCATTGGATTGGTCTCGACAGCACTTTATGTACTGCCGCGCACCTCGGTGCTCGGCGCCATCCTGCTCACCGCCTATCTCGGCGGCGCCATCGCCACGCATGTGCGTATCGGCAGCCCTTTGTTCTCGCATATGCTGTTCGGCGTCTACCTCGGCGCCATCCTCTGGGGCGGCCTGTATCTGCGCGATCCAAGGGTGCGCGCGCTGATCCCGTTCAGCCAATAGCAGCGACTTCCAAAGCCGTTCGATGGCGGCCACGCCGCCAGAGAGGGCGCTGTCTGCCGCCGCCTTTCTTCTCTTTGGATCAAATCGAGCGCCGCCCGGTCTGCTGCCGATCTTCTTCTTTGGATCAAATTGGCTGGTTGCGAGTTAGGGGGCGCAGCGGCGAGGACGGCACCCTGTTGGAGAGGAACGACAATGAAAAAGGTGATGATCTTGATGGCCCTGCTGGTGCCGCTCGGTGCCTGCTCCCGTACTGAGCAAGGCGCGGCCGTTGGTGGCCTGGGCGGTGCGGCGGTCGGCGCCGCAGTGGCCGGCAACCCGACCAAGGGCGCGGTGATCGGCGGTGCGGCCGGCGCCTTGGCCGGTGCGCTGATCGGCCGTGCCAGCGAAAGCGGCCAGTGCCGTTATCGCGATCGCAATGGCCGTGTCTACGTTGCGAGTTGCCCGGAAGGCTATTGATCGGGCCGCATCATACGGATGGACAGCAAAACGGCGGGCAAAGGCCCGCCGTTTTGTGACTGGTCAGCCGTTTTGTGAAGGGCAATCGATGACTTATTCGGCGCTGGCGGCTTCCGCCTCGGCCGGCGCGGCGGAAGCGGCGGCAACAGCGGCTGCAGCTTCCTCCTGCGCCTTCTTCAGCAGGGCTGCGCGCTCTTGCGCCTTCTTGCCGGGCTCGGCCTTCTTCGGGTTGGCGCGGGCTTCGCGCTTGGCGAGGCCGGCCTCGTCGAGGAAGCGCAGCACGCGGTCGGTCGGCTGGGCGCCGTGCGACAGCCAATGCTTGACGCGCTCGGCGTCAACCTTGACGCGTTCGCCGTCCTTGGGCAGCAGCGGGTTCCACGAGCCAAGCGACTCGATGAAACGGCCGTCGCGCGGCGAACGGGCATCGGCGACGACGACGTGGTAATAGGGACGCTTCTTCGAGCCCGCACGGGCCAGTCGGATTTTCAGTGGCATTTCTTTTCTCCTAAAAAGCTCTGATTTGGTTGATCGGTTGGTGGCTGGTCCTCAGCCGGTTTTCGTTATGCCGTTGGATGCGGCGATCTGCTCGTGATGGCGGATCACTTCGCGGACGACGAAGTTCAGGAATTTTTCCGCGAAATCCGGGTCGAGATGGGCGTCCTTCGCCAGTTGGCGAAGACGGGCGATCTGCTGCTGCTCGCGTGCCGGATCGGCAGGCGGCAGGCCATGCTCCGCCTTCAGCACGCCGACCGCCTTGGTGCAGCGGAAGCGCTCGGCCAGCATGTGGATCAGCGCCGCGTCGATGTTGTCGATCGAGGCGCGATAATTGACCAGCGCCGCGCGCGCGTCAGCCATGTCCTTTTCTTCGTTCATGGCGCCCTCATTTCTTCTTGCCGAGGCCAGGCAGCCCGCCGCCGGATCCCGGCAAACCAGGGAGCTTCATGCCGCCGGGCAAGCCAGGCAGGCCACCGCCAGCGGGAAAGCCGCCGGGCAGGCCCTTCATGCCGCCGAGCCCGGCCGCCTGTGCCTGCTTCTGCAAGGCCTCGAGCTGCTTGGGGTCCATCTTGGACAGATCGGGCATGCCGCCGCCCATCATGCCGCCTTGGCCGCCCATGCCGGGCATCATGCCGCCGAGCCCCATCTTGGAAGCGAGGCCGCCCATCATGCCGCGCATCAGGCCGCCACCTTTGCCCTTGCCGCCCATCGCCTTCATCATGTCGGCCATGCCGCGATGCATCTTCAACAGCTTGTTGATTTCGGCCGCGTCGGTGCCCGAGCCGGCGGCGATGCGCTTCTTGCGCGAGTGCTTCAGAATATCGGGATTGGCGCGCTCGGCCTTGGTCATCGACGAGATGATGGCGAGCTGGCGGCCGAACATCTTGTCGTCGAGACCGGCGGCGGCCATCTGGTCCTTCATCTTGCCCATGCCCGGCATCATGCCCATGATGCCGCCCATGCCACCCATTTTCGACATTTGCTGAAGCTGGCCGGCGAGGTCGTTCAGGTCGAACTTGCCCGACTGCATCTTCTTGGTCATCGCCGCCGCCTGCTCGGCGTCGATGTTCTCGGCTGCCTTTTCGACGAGGCTGACGATGTCGCCCATGCCGAGGATGCGGTCGGCGATGCGCTTGGGGTGGAATTCCTCCAGCGCGTCCATTTTTTCGCCGATGCCGATCAGCTTGATCGGCTTGCCGGTGACGGCGCGCATCGAGAGTGCTGCGCCACCGCGACCGTCGCCGTCCATGCGGGTCAGCACGAGGCCGGTGATGCCAACACGCTCATCGAAGCTTTTCGCCAGATTGACGGCGTCCTGGCCGGTCAGCGAATCGGCAACCAGCAGGATCTCGTGCGGCGACGACACCTTCTTGATGTCGGCCATCTCGACCATCAACGGCTCGTCGATGTGCGTACGGCCGGCGGTGTCGAGGATGACGATGTCGTGGCCGCCGAGCTTTGCCGCCTGCACGGCGCGGCGGGCGATGTCGACTGGCGTCTGGCCGGCGACGATCGGCAGCGTCGCGACCTTGACCTGCTCGCCGAGCTGACGGAGCTGCTCTTGCGCGGCGGGACGCCGCGTGTCGAGCGAGGCCATCAAGACCTTCTTGTTCTGGCGCTCGGCCAACCGCTTGGCGATCTTGGCCGAGGTCGTCGTCTTGCCGGAACCTTGCAGGCCGACCATCATGATGACGACCGGAGCCGGCGCATTGAGGTCGATGGCGACGCCCTCGGCGCCGAGCATCTCGACCAGCTCGTCATGGACGATCTTGACGACCATCTGGCCGGGCTTGATCGACTTGACCACGGCGGCGCCGACGGCCTTCTCGCGCACCTTGTCGGTGAAGGAACGCACCACTTCCAGCGCCACGTCGGCCTCGAGCAGCGCGCGGCGCACCTCGCGCAGCGCCGCCGAGACATCCGCCTCCGACAAGGCGCCGCGGCCGGTGAGGCCGTTCAGGATCGAACCAAGACGTTCCTGTAGCGATTCAAACATTCTTTTTCCTTTTCCCTGGCACCCGGATGATGCCCGAGAGGTAATGCGTTCGCGCCAGCTGTCCAAGCAAAAGCCGGTCCGGGCAAAAGCCCAAAGCCAAAAAGCACCCGGGGGCGCACAGCGCTGCCGGGTGTTGGCCTCCGGGATCGATTTACAGCACTTCACCTCAAAGAGGTTTCGGCGTCCCGGTCGGTTTGCTCGGAGGAATACTCGTCGCGGAATTTCGCGGCGTGTAGACAGGAAATCGGCCGCGGAGTCAAGCTTTGGTCAGGCTTTGCGCCAAATATGCTCAGGACCACCAGGCAAGGCGCATCAGCGCACGCTGCTGGCGCGCGCCATATCCGGCTCGACCTTCAGCGGGGAGCGCGGATGCAAAAGCAGCAGAACGGTCAACAGGCTGCTGACGATGCCGATCGCGGCGATGAGGACGGCGTCTGAAGTCGTCCAGCCGGCGGCTTCGAGCGGCTTGGCGTTGAACAGGGCGAAGGAATTATAGCTTTGCTGGTGCGAAATCAGCAGGAAGCCGGTCAGATTGTTGCCGAGATGGGCGCCGAAGCCGGCACCGAGATTGCCGGTTGCATAGACCAGAAGCGTCAGCAGCAGCGCAAAGGCGGCGATCGAGGCCAGCACGCAGGCATTGATCGCGGCGCTCGAGCCTGGGCTCCAATGTAGCGAGGTGAACAGCAATCCCGGCAGCAGCGCCCAGATGAAAGGGTTCTGGAACCGGCTCGCCAGGCCCCTGAGCAGATAACCGCGAAACAGCATCTCCTCCGACGAGGTCTGCAGAAAGGTCAGCGCAGCGATCGGGATCAGGAACAAAAGCCACGAGGACAGGCCGATCGTACCGCGCGCAATATCGGGCTGCAGGCCGTAAAGCAGGATCTCGGAAAGCAGCGAGGTGATCAGCACGGCGGCCAGCCCTTTCAGGAACCCCGACCATGAAATGCGCCGGCTGACGCCGATCAGGGCCGTCAGCTTCTCGCGATGGATCCAGCGCATGGCAGCCCAAAGGCCGAGCCAGATTCCGGCAAACGAAGCCAGCGCCGCGAGGATGCCCGCTGGAGAGGCCATGAAATCCTGCACCGCTCCTCCACCTGGCGGGGCGGTGCCAGACGACGCCTGCCAAACGGCAAAGGCATAGGTGCCGCCGAACAGCACGGCGGCAGTGATTCCGAGCCAGAACAGGATGACGACGACCGTTCCAAGCAGAAGGCGCGGCAAAGTGGTCTTCTCGTTGGCGGTGTGCCGGTACTGTTGGAAGGCGGTCGGGTCGATCGTCACGCGGGCTCGCTGGCTGGTGCTTCGGCTCGCATGATCTAGAGCATCGGACGCAAAAGTGGAAACCGGTATTGCAGCGGCAATGCCGGCTTGTGGCAATGTCGGGGTGTGAGCGGCCGCCATTACAGGGCGACCGCCCTGTTTTGCGCGTCAGCGCACGACGTACACGATACGCCGGCTGCTCGGATCGACCAGCGCCGGCTGGCCGTTCACATAGACGTAGCGATAATCATAATCGGGTATCTCGCGCAGCTCGACGGTGTCGGGCAACATCGCGCCGGTAACCACCTCGCCTTCGAGATAGACCGGATCGAGCCGGTTCGTTTCGACATAGGTGCGGATTTCCGCCGGCGGCCGCCGGATGGGCTCGATCGCCTCGCCGGCAACGATCGCTCCGGTATAGCTGTCGGAATATTCGGCGCTATCGGCAGGCGGTGTCACGACGGCAATGTCGGCGCCGGCCGGACGCTGTGTCAGGACCACACGGCTGCCGCCGAAATCGGCCGTCACATAGTCGGAATAGACCCAGCCCTGGCCGTTGGCCTCGGCGATGGTGCACCATTTGCTGTTGGCGATGCAGCCGTCGAGCGTCGCCGACTGACCGGCCGCGAGTACCCCGATGACCGGATATTGCGGGCCGGGGCCGGCGCGTACATTGAGATCGGTGATGGCCGAGACGGCGGTTTCGGCCAAAGCAGAGCCCGACATCGCTATGAGCGCTCCGGCCACCGCCGGAAACAATATGCGTTTCATGGTTTTCTCTCCGTTTCACAGTCCCTCGGGACCGAAAACGAAGCAAAGCGGCATGCGTTCCGGCTAAAAAGCCTCCGCCGGCTCACGATTTGTTCCAATAGTTTTCGGCAGGTCAGTCAAAAGCTCGTGAACAAAAGCAAGCTTTTGCGCCGCCACGTCGGAGATTACGAAGGGATACAGATCGGGCAGGCCCATGCAGCGGTTGATCGAGTTGGAAGCTTCCGACAGCACCAGCCAGCGGTCGAGGATCTTTTCGAAAGGCTCCGGCCTGGTGGCGGGTTCCGATGGTGCCGGCTGCAGCTCGCCGCCGGTATCGGCGCGCGGCAGCTCGTTGGCTTCGACGGTCTCCAGCCGGCCGAGCGGGAAATTCAGCGCATGCACCATCTCCAGCGTGTCGGTGATGTGCATGTGATGCGCCCATGTCTCGGCCCAGTCCTCCCACGGGTGCGACGTCGCATAGGCCGAGATATGGCGCTGCTGCCAGTCGGGCGGCGCGCCATCGGCGTAATAGGTCTTCAGCGCTTGTTCGTAGCCGGCGCGTTCGTCGCCGAACAAAGCGCGAAAACCGGCAAGCTTTTGCGGATCGTCACGGATCAGGCGGTCCCAATAGTAATGGCCGAGCTCATGGCGGAAATGGCCGAGCAGCGTGCGGTAGTTCTCGCCCATCTCGACGCGCCGCCGCTCGCGCTCAGCCGAGTCCGCCTCGGCGACGTTGAGCGTGATCAGGCCGTTGTCATGGCCGGTCAGGATACGCTCGCCACCGGGACCGCCACCGATAGGATCGGCAAGAAAATCGAAAGCGAGGCCGATCTCGTCGCCGGGATTCTGCTTGGATGCGACCGGCAGGCCGAAGGCGAGCAGCGAATAGACGGCACGCTTCTTTGCCGCCTCGACACGGATCCAGCGGCGGCGATTGCCGTCGACCGACAGATCCGGGATCAGCTGGTTCAGCGTGCAGGCGCGGCAGAAGGCGTGGCCAGGCTCCGCCATCCAGTTGCAGGCGCATTCGTCGGCGTTGGTGCATTGGAAGATGTCGTCGATGCCGGACAGCACAAAACGCGCATGCTCGGGATCATAGAGCACGAGGCTGGCGCAGTTCAGGCATTGCGCGTTCTCGAAATAGAGACGGTGGCCGCAATGCGGGCAGTCGAAAAGCTTCATTGGCGTCTCAAATCATTCGAAATGCGGAGGACGAGGCGAACAGGACAAGGCCAAACGCCTGTCACCGGCCCACGTTCCTGCCGGCCGATGCTATTTTGCCGCAAGCTGGGCCACGACCTCCCTGGCCACTGCCTCGCCCGACAATCTGGCGCCGCCGCAGGTCTGCATCAGCGGACCGGCCAAATGCTCGCCGGCGAAGAAGATCTTTTCCGCCACCGGCTGCATCAGCGTGGCGCGCGCTTGCGAGCGGCCGGGCCGCGCCGCCGCATAGGCGCCGCGCACAAACCGCTCAGCGCCCCAATTGGTCATCATTGCGCGTCCGACATGCTTTCGTACGTCGCCGCCAAAGATGCCGCAGAGCCGGTCGACGACGAAGTCGATGCCGGCCGCCTCGCCCGCCGCCGACATCTCCCAAGCGAAATCGCCGCCGACGAAACCGACCATCAAATCGAAGTCGAAGGGAAAGCAGAGGAAGTAGATGTCGTGCCGGGCCAGCCGCTCGATCAGCAAATCGTCGAACGGCTCCAAGCCAAGCCTCGTGCCGGATATTTCGACCGGCAGCTTGGTCAGCATGCCCATCGGCAGATCGAAGAAGGCAGCGAAATGCCCATCGGGGAGTGCGGGCGAGAACGCAATCTCCTCGAAGGCGAGCACTGCCGGCGAGGCGGTGACGATGACAGCCTTGGCGCGGATGGTACCGCGATCCGTGACGCAGGCTACGCCCGGCCCATCCCAGAGGATCTTGCGCACCGGCGTCGACAGCTCCACCGGCACGTCGGCGCCGAAGCGCGCAACCAGCGTGCCGAAGCCTTCCCTGGTGAAATAGTTCGGATCGAGATCGGCGGCGGCCTGAAAGTCGCGGATCGATATCTCGTCCTCGTCGGCGCCGAAATCCATCGGCCCCGCGAAGGTTGCGGCGGCGCGCGGCGCGTGGCCTTTGGCGAGCAATGCCGAAAGGCGGTCATCGTCGCCTTCCCTCACCTGACGTGCCGCCACCAGTTCGAGCAGTCTTGCGTCGGCCACCTTCATCGCGGCCTCTTCGGCTTCGCTTGCCTTTCGCTCGCGGAAGTAGAGATGATCGACATTCATGTCGTGGTGATGAAGCGTCCAGGCGGCGGCTTTCGCCTCGGGAAAGTAGGGATTGCGGTCTGCCGCATGCAGCCAGGCGCAGCCGATGTCGAACGGCACGCCGAAATGCTGGTCGCTGGTCCAGGCGCGGCCGCCGACGCGGTTCATCGCTTCTAACAATTTGAAGGAAAAACCGGCGGCGCGCAGGGTCTTGGCAGCCGAAAGTCCGGCCGAACCGGCGCCGACGATCACGACATCAACGTCTTTCATGCTTATTCTGTCCCCGCCACAATAATTACTTGATCGTAGGCAAATTCCCGGGCATCCGCCAGTGTGGTGGATTTGAAGTTCCTGCTGTATTGAGTGCATCGGCGCAGCGCCGGGACAGTGACAAGCAGGTGTTTCGCTGGCAAATTCGCAATTGGGAACGTGATTCAGGCAACCAGGAGAGCAGCATGGCATTTCTTGCCAAGGGGAAGATGTTTGTAGTGGCCACGGTGGTGGCGGTGCTTGCGCTGGCGACGGGCGCGCAGGCGGCGGCCAGTTGTGGCAAAAACGGCGCCGGCTTCGAGGCGTGGAAACCGGAGTTTGCCGCGGAGGCCAAGGCCGACGGTGTCGGCTCGAAGGGTCTGGCCGCTCTGGCTCGCGCAACCTACGCGACAAAGACGATCTCCGTCGACCGCGCCATCCATAAGGCTTTCAGCGGCTCGGTCGAAGCTTTCATGAAGCGCCGTGGCGCGTCCGCGATCATTGCCAGGGGCCGTGCGCTGAAGAAGGCCAATGCGGCGCTGTTCGACAAGATCGAACGGAATTACGGCGTGTCGCCGGGTGTGTTGATCGCCATCTGGGGTATGGAGACGGGCTTCGGTTCCGCCATGGGCAACCAGAATACGGTCTCTGCCATTTTAACGCTCGCCTATGATTGCCGCCGTCCGGAGTTCTTCTATCCCCATGCCATTGCAGCCCTGAAGCTGGTCGATCGCGGAGCGTTGAGCGCCTCGTCGGTCGGTGCCGCACATGGCGAGATCGGCCACACGCAGTTCCTGCCCGGAAATGTTTTGACGTATGGCGTCGGCAACAAAAATCTGCGCGACAAGAGCACTGCGTTGGCTTCCACGGCCAACTTCCTCAAGGGCCATGGTTGGCGGGCCGGAGCGAGCGCGCAGGCGAATATGGGCGCAATCGCTGGCTGGAATTCCGCTAGCGTCTATCAACAGGCCATCGCCCGCATGGCCACAGCCATCGATGCCGACTGACAGAAATCTCTATTCGATAGAATGATTCGACAGAAAGCCCGGCCATGCGCCGGGCTTTCTATTTCACGTCGAGCGCGTAGGAGCAGCCGGCGAGAACCTTGCCGGGATGTGAATTAACGGTTGAGACATTGAGCGCAATGTGCGTGGAAAATGTCATGCCGTCGGCTTCCTCGCTGCTTTCGACGAGCACCTTCTCGCCAAGGAATTTGTCCGGTGTCGAGATTTGCGCTGTGACGCCGAGCGCTCGAGCGAGATCGGGCGCGGAAACATCGTCAAACACCGCCATCGGCCCGGTCGCGGTAAGGACGACGGCCGCCGTTTCGCGCCCGAAGACGCCGACCGTGGCCGGCAGCTCGTATTGCCTGAGGAAAGGATTGCCGGCGGTGACTTCCTTCCAGCCAAGTTTTTCCGCCGCGCCGGGCTCACCGCTCAGCCACAAGGCGAATCCGTTATAGGCCGGCACGTCGGCCCTGCATTCAATCAGCGCGGCGAGGTCGAGCGAGGTGGGATCGAATTCCTCCGCTCCGGCTGCTGCCAGGCCCGCCAGCAACATCAGCGGAAGTCGCGTGGCGCGTCGCAAACTAACCATCGCCGACCTGTCACTTGCCTTTGATGACCTTCCAGATGTCGGTGGATTGGTCGAGCTGAAGGCTGTTTATGTCGGAGAAGCCAATTCGGCCGCTGCGCACCGCATCGCCCAAGCGCCGGCAGAAGAGGCTCGGCATGCGTTCCTGAGAAACGCCCATGAAGGCTGCGATCTCATGTTTGAACGTAATGGTCCATGTAGCGACAGCGGCGATGCATCCCGCCTGGGGATCCTTCTTCGTGATGTCCTGTCCGGTCTGGCAGCCCGCCAGAATGCCGATCATCGCCGTCAAAATCAAAAGACCAAGTCGCATTATTACAGCCCCATTGCCCAAAAAAACAATTGGACAATCCGGCCATGAGGTCAAGCAAGAAAAGCTCTGCAGCTGTCATTAGAAACAACTACATTAGCTCACTAAGAGTATGGATCCAGGCTAAGCAGGATTTTCATGAATATATACTTAGCCTTTACGACCACGCGCCGCCAGCGTGCGCAGCCTCAGCGCATTGAGGCGGATGAAACCTTCGGCATCTTTCTGGTCGTAGGCGCCGCGGTCGTCCTCGAAGGTGACCAGCGCGTCGGAATAGAGCGTCTTCCTCGACTTGCGGCCGGTGACAATGACGTTGCCCTTGTAGAGCTTCAGCCGCACGATGCCTTCGACGTCTTCCTGGCTGTTGTCGATCATCGCCTGCAGCATCAGCCGCTCGGGCGCGAACCAGAAGCCGTTATAGATCAGCTCGGCATAACGCGGCATGAACTCGTCCTTGAGATGGGCGGCACCGCGGTCCAGCGTGATCGATTCGATCGCCCGGTGGGCCGATATCAGGATGGTGCCGCCGGGGGTCTCGTAGACGCCGCGCGATTTCATGCCGACGAAACGGTTCTCGACCAGATCGAGCCGGCCGATGCCATTGTCGCGGCCGAGATCGTTCAGCGCCGCCAGCATCGTTGCCGGCGACAGTTTCTTGCCGTTGAGCGCGACGGGATCGCCCTTGAGGAATTCGATTTCGATCTCTGTGACCTCATCCGGCGCATCCATCGGCGAGATGGTGCGCTGGTGGACGAATTCCGGCGGCTCGCTCCACGGGTCTTCCAGCACCTTGCCCTCGGAGGAGGAATGCAGCAGGTTGGCGTCGACCGAGAACGGCGCATCGCCCTTCTTGTCCTTCGGCACCGGAATCTGGTGCTGCTCGGCGAAATTGATCAGATCGGTGCGCGACTTGAACGACCAGTCGCGCCAGGGCGCGATGACCTTGATGTCGGGGTTGAGCGCATAGGCCGAGAGTTCGAAACGCACCTGATCGTTGCCCTTGCCGGTGGCGCCATGGGCGATCGCATCGGCGCCGGTCTCCCTGGCGATCTCGACAAGATGTTTCGAGATCAGTGGCCGGGCGATCGAGGTGCCGAGCAGATAGGTGCCTTCATAGACAGCGTTGGCGCGGAACATCGGAAAGACGAAATCGGATACGAACTCCTCGCGGACATCGACGATGCGAATATCCTTGATGCCCATCATCTCGGCCTTGCGCCTAGCCGGCTCCAGTTCGCCACCCTGGCCTAGATCGGCGGTGAAGGTCACGACCTCGGCGCCGAGCTCGGTCTGCAGCCATTTCAGGATGATCGAGGTGTCAAGGCCGCCAGAATAGGCGAGCACGACTTTCTTGACGGCTTTTGCTTTCGACATGGTGGGCGGTTCCGCGACAGGATTCTTGCGGGCGAGGTATCACGGCGTTTCGGGGCTGCGCAAGGGAGGAACAGGCGCCTGGGAGCCGCAAGCGCTGGACCAGACGCCGTGGCGGCGAGATGCTGGCGTCGGCGAGGCGCCTGCGCTATAGGCTGCGCCTTCTTGTCCGAGGCCGCCAATGTCCTTCATTCCCGACAACGCTACGCTTATCCAATTCGCCATCGCGACGGTGATCCTGGCGATTACGCCTGGGCCGGACATGACGCTGTTCGTGTCGCGCACGCTGAGCCAGGGCCGCGCCACCGGCTTCGCCTCGATGGCCGGCGCGCTGTGCGGCACGCTGATCCACACCACGTTGGTGGTGGTCGGCGTCTCGGCGCTGATCGTCGCCTCGCCGATGGCGTTCTTCGTGCTGAAGATTTTCGGCGCCGGCTATCTGGTCTTCCTGGCCTGGCAGGCAATCACAAAAGGGTCGGCGTTTTCACCGGAGAAGAAGAGCGGGCCGCAGATATCGCTGGTTCGCAGCTGGGCGGCGGGGCTCGGCGTCAATCTGCTCAATCCGAAGATCATCCTGTTCTTCATGACCTTCCTGCCGCAATTCGTCTCCGCGCATGATCCCAATGCGCCGGGAAAGCTGTTCTTCCTCGGCGCGATGTTCGTCGTGCTGTCGGTCCCGGTGACAGCGCCGATGGTGCTGGCGGCGGAAAAATTCTCGGCGGCGATGAAAGCCAGCCCGCGCGTGACGCGCGTCGTCGACTATCTGTTTGCCGGAGTTTTTTCGGCCTTCGCGCTCAAGATCCTGACGGCCCAGGCAAAATAGGGCGTCCGATTTGACGCCAGCTCCCAGCCGAGCGGCCGGCGCTCAGCCAGTAGAAAATACCGCCGACCATGCCGCAGCCGATCACCGCCAGCATGACGCTTGTGTTGGTAACCTCGAAATTGGCGTCGTTCGTCTGGTGGACGAAGCCGAGGAAGACCGCCGCCACCGCCGCGCCCGCCAGTGCATAGAACAGCCAGTCGCGCCGGCCGAGGATTTCGGAAACCAGGATGGCGATCGCCGCCGGCATGAAAGCGAAATAGGCGACGAACAGCGCGACGAAGGGGACGGAAAAATAGAGGGAAGCCGTCGCCGCCGGCGGTGCCTGCTCCGGCGTGTAGCCCAGGGACGCCAGAAACATGATATTGAGAAATGCGCTGGCCGCCAGCGAGGCGACGCCATAACCGATCAGGATGACGGCGAAGCGGATCAGATAGGCGACGACGCGATTCACGCCTCGCCGTGCCCTGCGATCATCATCGCTTCCAGCGCCAGCCGGTCGACTTTGCGCATGCGCTCGGAGTCCGATTTGAGCTGGCCGCAGGCGGCGAGGATGTCGCGGCCGCGCGGCGTGCGGATCGGCGAGGCATAGCCGGCATTGTTGATGTAGTCGGCGAATTTCTCGATCGTCTCCCAGTCCGAGCACTGGTAGTTGGTGCCCGGCCACGGATTGAACGGGATCAGATTGATCTTGGCCGGGATGCCCTTGAGCAGCTTGATCAGCGCCTTGGCGTCCTCGATGGAATCATTGACGTCCTTTAGCATCACATATTCGAAGGTGATGCGCTTGGCGTTGGACAGGCCGGGATAGGCACGGCAGGCAGCGATCAGCTCGTTGAGCGGATACTTCTTGTTGATCGGTACCAAAAGGTCACGCAGATCGTCATTGGTAGCGTGCAGCGAGATTGCCAGCATGACGCCGATCTCTTCGCCGGTGCGGAAGATTTCGGGCACGACGCCCGAGGTCGACAGCGTGATGCGCCTCTTCGACAGGGAAAGCCCGTCGCCGTCGGATGCAATCAGCAGCGCCTTCTTCACCGCCTCGAAATTGTAGAGCGGCTCACCCATGCCCATCATGACGACGTTGGACACTTTCCGGCCCTCGGCCGGCACGATGGCGCCGTCGGGCGTGTCGCGGTCGGGGAAATCGCCGAGCCGGTCGCGAGCTGTCAAAAGCTGGGCGAGGATTTCTTCCGCCGTCAGGTTGCGCACCAGCTTTTGCGTGCCGGTGTGGCAGAAGGAGCAGGTCAGGGTGCAGCCGACCTGCGAGGAGATGCAGAGCGTGCCGCGGCCTTCTTCGGGAATGTAGACGGTCTCGATCTCGACCGGCCGGCCGGCGCCGCGCGGCGGAAAGCGGAACAGCCATTTGCGCGTGCCGTCGGAGGAAATCTGCTCCTCGACGATCTCGGGCCTGGCAACGGTGAAATGCCTGTCCAGTGCGGCGCGCAAATCCTTGGAGATGTTGAACATGCCGGCAAAATCGGAAACGCCGCGCACATAGATCCAGTGCCAGAGCTGCTGGGCGCGCATCTTCGCCTGGCGCTCCGGCACGATGCCGGCGGCGACGAGGGCGGCCCCGAGTTCGGCGCGCGTCAAGCCGATCAGCGACGGCTTTTCAGGCGTCGTGCGGGTGCGCAACGCGTCACGCGCGCCTTCGGCGGTAAGATCGAATGAAAGGGTCATTGTTGCGCCAATATAAGCGATTTGCGGCCGATTACAGCATCGTGCCCGAAATGAAGCGCGGCGCATAGCACAGGTTGATGGCGGAGTCATGCAGGGGGTTCTTCCTTCTCCCCTTGTGGGAGAAGGTGGCCGAGCGAAGCTCGGTCGGATGAGGGGTGTTCCAGCTTGGCATCCCCTGCACTCCGTCCAGCACCCCTCAACCCTCTTGGCGCTGCGCGCCAATCCACCTTCTCCCACAAGGAGAGAAGGCAAGACCGCACGAACGCTGGTTCTTTACGTCGCTGTGTTAGGTGGTGAACGTCCCGGACGAGGACTTTACTTGCACTTGGCGATCGAGGCCAGCGCCGCCGAGATGCCCTTCAGCGAGAAGACGTAGGTGGTGGTATTGCCGCGGCCGGACTTGGCTGACACCTTCATGTCGGTGCCGGTCTTCATCGCGGCGATCAGCACCGGCTCCTCGGCGGCGTTCTCGACCCAGGCCGACTTGCCGCGCGTGAACATCGAAAAAGACTTCTTGTCGATGGTGACGGTGGCCTTGGAACCTTCCTGGAAGGTATAGCCGGCGATGAATTGCGGCTCGTAGGACACTTGCTGCCCCGGCCGCTGGCTGACGAAGAAGAACATGTCGCCATGATCGAGCGTCGGCGGCTGCTTGTCGGTTGGCACGGTCAGGACATAGCAGACCTTGCCGCCGCCCGACGCCTGGTAGCTGTAGGTGCCCCAGGCATTGTGCTGGCCGATCTTGGTTGCCGACTGCGCCAGCGCGGGCGCCGTCAAGGCCACCAGGGCCAGGCTGGAAACTATAGCAATCAATCCGCGCATCGCTTTTCCCGTATTCCACTGGTGCGGCGGCAGGCCGGCTCGGCGTCCTGCCCGTCGCTTCATTTTGATTTAATCTGGGTTACCAAACGGTGAATTTCCCCTGAGAAAAGGATGTTCACGCCAGGAAACCGCCGCCGTCTTCGCGCTGCCGCTTGAAAAAGCGGCTGGCGCAATGTCCCTGCCGCGACTTGGAGGCCACGAAAACGGCAAGAGTTTGACTTTTCAAGCAGCTAGGTCTTGCAGCGATTCTCGCTTTTCTGAGAGCTACGTGACGAATTTCCCGCCAGGCGGTATATGTCTGCGTTCGGCTCCACGGCACTCGGCCAGGGTGCCCTCCTTGGCGGCTTACGGGAGATTTGGCCATGGCCATTTCCGAGACAGTTCTGATCCTGGCGGGCGGCACAGTCGTCCTGGCGATCGTGTTCGGCATTCGTGTCGCCGTCCGCGCGGTGGCCAGCGGCGCGGTGCCCCGGTCGGATGGCGGAGAGGTGGCGGGCGGACCGGGCGCGCCCGACGTGGCGGGGGTCATTGCGCTGCCGCCTTTGATCTTCCTCGGCTTCCTGGCGGCGGCAACCGTGCTCGAGGTGCTCGCGCCGCTCTCGGTCATGGCCGGGCAGGCCCTCGCCCGCTATCTGGCCGGCGCCGTGCTCGCGGTGTGCGGCTTGGTGCTCATCTTTATGGCGGCGGGCCGCTTTCAGGCCGCTGGAACCAACATACCACCGACCTTGCCAACGACGGCGCTGGTCGTCGACGGTATCTATCGGTGGACCAGAAATCCGTTCTATCTGGGAGCGACCCTTATCTATCTGGGCCTCGGTGTCGCGGCCGGAAGTCTTTGGGGTATCGCGCTCGTCATTCCCTTGCTGTGGGTGATCAATACGGGCGTCATCGCGCCGGAAGAGCGTTATCTCGAGCGTAAGTTCGGAGACGCCTATCGCGCCTACAAGACGCGGGTGCGGCGGTGGCTTTGACGGCCGGAAAGTCGGTTCCCGCGCGATTTTTTGCGCCGTACCGGCTCAGCTCTTGTCGGCGATGGCCTGCCTGGCGGCGAGCCGGTGCGCCGGCGTGATGTGGGCGCTGACGGTTGTGATCGCCGCGGTCAGCACAGCGATGTCGTCGGTGAAGCCAAGCCCAAAGATGAAATCGGGGATGACGTCCGTCGGCAGCACGAAATAGCCGAGCGCAGCCAGCAATGTGCCCTTGGCGCGCAGCGGCGTCTTCTTGTCCATGGCGCAGTAATAGGCGGCGACCACCTCCTCCATGAACGGGATCTGCCGGGCAGCCTTCTTCGCCGTACGCCAGAACTTTTCGCGTACTTCGCTCTCATTGCCCAGCTTGCTGCCGAGGCCGAAGAAATCAAAACCGGATTTTTGCGCCATCAACCTCTCCTTGCCGCCGTCGCGTGACTTCACGCGTGACCGCGAGGCAAAATGTGGTGAAAGCCGAACCTCGCTGCAAGGTGCAGATAACGTCAGGTGCCGAAATAGCGGTTCATCTTCCTGGCCAGATCGAAATCCAGCGCGGTCAGGCCGCCGACGTCGTGGGTGTTGAGGGTCACGTTTACCGTCTTGTAGACGTTCGACCAGTCGGGGTGGTGGTCCATCTTCTCCGCAGCCAGGGCAACGCGGGTCATGAAGGCAAAGGCTTCCGAGAAATTCTTGAAAGTGAAGCTGCGGCTGATCGAACCACCATCCTTGGCCAGCGACCAGCCGTCGAGGCCGGCAAGTTCGGCGCTGATCGCCTCTTTTGCTAGTTTCTCCCTGGCCATGTCCGTCTACCGCATGATCCGCGAAGCGTCGGCGGCGCCGGCCAAACGGCTGGCGACGCGGTTGTCGGCACCTGAAAGCGGCCAAGCCTCCTCGACGACGTAAGGCCCGCCGCCGACCGAGTCGCGCGACGACATCAGCACGAAGCGGCCGACCCGGAACGGCAGCGTCGAAAAATTGCCGCGCGCCGACAGATACTGGGCGACGTCGAGCGGGCTCGCATTGCGCAGGCGGGCCAGCGTCACATGCGGCATGAACTTGCGCGGGTCGGCCGGGATGCCGAGCCGCTGGCAGATGCGCTCGATTTCGCTTTGCAGAGCGGAAAGATCGGGCGAAGCGGCGACCCCGGCCCACACCGCATGCGGCTTCTTCTGGCCGAAGGCGCCGACGCCGGACAGCGTCAGCGGGAAGGACGGGCGGTGAACGCGGTCGAGCGCGTTGGCGATTTCGTCGGCGACATGGCCCTCGACATCGCCAATGAAGCGCAGCGTCAGATGATAGTTTTCGACGTCGATCCAGCGGGCTCCGGGCAGGCCGCCCCTGAGCAGGGACAGCGAAAGAGCGGCATCACGCGGTATTTCGAGGGCGGTAAAAAGACGCGGCATGGCAAGCCTCCTGTCCTCGAATCGAACTCTTGCCCCTAGCGAATCATCGATATTCAAACGGGGCAAGGGGTTTGTTGGTCGCAGGCCTGCCTAAAAGCTTCCCCCGCGGAAGGTGTTGCGGCGGCGAACCCTCGCCTTCAGGAATTGCCCCGGATCGCTTCAATGGTCTTCTCCACGCTGGGCAGGATACCCTCGACGATGCGGTCGACGCCTCGGGCGTTTGGATGAAGACCGTCTTCGAGCTGCAGGACGGATTGGCCGGCGATGCCCTCGAGAAAGAAAGGATAGAGCGGCACGCCGTATTTTTCAGCCAGTCTCGGAAAGGTCGCGTCGAAGGCCCTCTGGTAATCGGCGCCGAGATTCGGCGCCGCGCGCATCCCGGCCAGCAACACGGCGATCTTGCGCTGCTTCAGCTTTGCCAGCATGGCGTCCAGGTTCTTTTCCGCTATGGCGGGCGAAACGCCGCGCAGCATGTCGTTGGCGCCGAGCTCCAGGATGACCAGCTGCGTGCCGTCCGGCACCGACCAGTCGAGCCGCGACAGGCCGCCGCTCGTCGTATCTCCGGAAACGCCGGCATTGGCGACCGTGACATCGTAGCCCTTGGCGCGAAGCGCGGCCTGCAGCTTTTCGGTGAACCCCTGACCCGGCCCAAGGCCATAACCCGCCATCAAGCTGTCGCCGAAGCCAACGATGGTGAAGGGCTCGGCGCGCGCCGACGAAATGGCGCTGCAGATCGCGAGGAAAAGGGCGAAGGCTGCGGCAAAAGTGTGTTTGAAAGCCATGCGGCAGGCCCCATATGACCAGGAACATCTGTTGGCGAAGGCAGGTTTTCGTCTTTGTCGAGCATCGGATGCTCTAGCCCTCTTTCCCCCATATAGGACGATTTGATTTTGGAAGAAGCCGTCATTTCGCTGAAAGACGTATCGCTGACGCTCGGCGAAGGCGCATCCTCGGTGCATGTGCTGAAGGGCGTCAGCCTTGATGTGGCGAGCGGCGAAGCGACAGGCATCGTTGGACCTTCGGGTTCGGGAAAGTCGACATTGCTGATGGTTTTGGCCGGGCTTGAAAGGATCGATTCGGGTGCGGTACGAATTGCCGGCGAGCTGCTCAACGGCAAAAGCGAAGACCAGATCGCATCGTTTCGAGGGCGAAACATCGGCATCGTGTTCCAGTCGTTCCACCTCATCCCCAATATGACGGCGCTGGAAAACGTCGCCGTCCCGCTTGAGCTTGCCGGCCATGCCGATCCGTTCGGCGTGGCGGCGCGCGAACTGGCGGCGGTCGGCCTTAGCGATCGCATCACCCATTATCCCGGCGAATTGTCTGGCGGCGAGCAGCAGCGCGTGGCGATCGCCCGGGCGCTGGCGCCGTCGCCACGCATCCTGATCGCCGACGAGCCGACCGGCAATCTCGACCAGGCGACGGGACGGCACGTCGCCGACCTGCTGTTCGCCAAGGCGGCCGAACGCGGCATGACGCTGGTGCTGGTCACGCATGACCCGGTGCTCGCGGCGCGCTGCTCGCGCCAGGTGTCGATGCGGTCGGGGCTGATCGAGGACGCATCCAAGCCGGCCTCCAGGGCCGGCAAGGTGACCGCCTGATGCCGCTGTCGCAAACGCTGAGGCTGGCCTTCAAGTTCTCGCTGCGCGAAATGCGCGGCGGGCTGTCCGGTTTCCTGATCTTCCTTGCCTGCATTGCGCTCGGCGTCGCGGCAATCGGCGGCGTCAATTCGGTGGCGCAGGCGATTTCCGCCGGTGTTGCCGACCAGGGTCAGACGCTGCTCGGCGGCGATCTCCGCTTCCAGATCAACCAGCGCGATCCGACCAGAGCCGAACGCAGCTTCCTCGGCCGGCTTGGCACGGTTTCGCACAGCGCCAACATGCGCTCGATGGCGAGGCTCGAGGACGGCTCCGACCAGGCGCTGGTCGAGGCCAAGGCGGTCGACGGCGCCTATCCGCTCTATGGCGCGCTGGAGACCCAGCCGGTGCTGTCGCGAGAGGATTTGTTCGGCGAAAAATCCGGTGTCTTCGGCGCCGCCGCCCCGGACCTTCTGTTCGAGCGGCTGAACCTTGGCATCGGTGACCGGTTGAAGCTCGGCAGCGCGACATTCGAGCTGCGCGCCAAGCTGGTCAACGAGCCAGATGCGGTGTCGGATGGCTTCGGTTTTGCGCCGCGGCTGATGGTGTCGACCGACGGGCTTGCCGCTTCAGGCCTGATCCAGCCGGGCAGCCTGGTCGAGAACGCCTATAAGGTCCGCCTGCCCGGCGGCACCACTGAAGTACAGATCAAGGCGATCCAGGAGCAGGCCGCGAAAGAGTTCCCGCAGGCCGGCTGGTCGATCCGCACGCGCAGCAACGCAGCGCCGGCGCTGTCCTCGAACATCGAGCGGTTCTCGCAATTCCTGACGTTGGTCGGGCTGACGGCGCTGGTGGTCGGCGGCGTCGGCGTGGCCAATGCGGTGCGTGCCTATCTCGACGGCAAGCGCGGCGTCATCGCCACCTTCAAGAGCCTGGGGGCTTCGGGCGGGTTCGTCTTTGCCGTCTACCTGGTGCAGATCCTGATGATTGCCGCCCTCGGTATCACGCTGGGCCTTGTGCTTGGCGCGCTGATGCCGTTCGCGGCCAGCGCGGCACTCCAGTCGGTTATTCCGGTGCCGGCGGAAGGTGGGTTCTATCCCGGCGCCCTCGGCATGGCAGCGCTGTTCGGGCTGCTGGTGACGCTGGCCTTCGCCCTGCTGCCGCTCGGCCGTGCTCGCGACGTGCCAGCGACGGCGCTGTTTCGCGAAATGGGTTTTGAGGGCCGCGGTTTTCCCCGCCCGCTCTATGTCGCCGCGGCAATGGCCATCGCGCTGCTGCTCGCGGTGCTGGCGATCCTGTTTTCCGGCGACCGCCGTATTGCCTCGATCTTCGTCGGCGCCACGGTCTTTTCGTTCCTGGTGCTGCGTGTCGTCGGTACGCTGGTGCAGTGGGCGGCGAAGAGAAGTCCGCGTGTGCGCTCGACGGCGCTCAGGCTCGCCATCGGCAACATCCATCGGCCTGGCGCCTTGACGCCGTCCGTGGTGCTGTCGCTGGGTCTCGGGCTGACGCTCCTGGTGACGCTGGCGCTGATCGATGGCAATCTCAGGCGGCAGATTTCCGGCAGCCTGCCGGAACGGGCGCCGAACTTCTTCTTCGTCGATATCCAGAGCGGCGACGTCGATGCCTTCTCCGCGCTGGTCGGCAAAGAGGCGCCGCAGGGCACGCTGATCAAGGTGCCGATGCTGCGCGGCCGGGTGATGGCGCTCAACGGCGTCGATGTCGACAAGGTCAAGGTTCCGGCCGAAGGCGCCTGGGTGCTGCGCGGCGACCGTGGGCTGACCTATGACGCACAATTGCCGGAGAATGCAACGCTGACCGAGGGCAGCTGGTGGCCGGGGAATTATTCCGGCGAACCGCTGGTCTCGTTTTCCGCCGAGGAGGGCAAGGAGATCGGGCTGAAGCTCGGCGACACCATCACCGTCAACGTGCTCGGCCGCAATATCACGGCCAAGATCGCCAATTTCCGCCAGGTCGAATGGGAAACCATGGGCATCAATTTCGTCATGGTGTTCTCGCACAACACATTCGCCGGGGCGCCGCATGGCTGGTTGGCGACGCTGACCGAGACGAATGCGTCGGCGGCCGACGACGCGCATCTTCTCAATGCCGTCACCCGGGCTTTTCCCGCGGTGACGACGGTCAGGGTCAAGGACGCGCTCGACATCGTCAACCGGCTGGTGGTGCAGCTCGGCACCGCGATCAGGGCCGCGGCGGGCGTGGCGTTGATCGCCTCGGTGCTGGTGCTGGCCGGGGCGCTCGCCGCCGGCAACCGGGCCCGCATCCACGACGCGGTGGTGCTGAAGACCCTGGGTGCGACCAGGAAAACGCTGATCGCGGCCTTTTCGCTGGAATACATGCTGATCGGCCTTGCGACCGCGATCTTCGCGCTGGCGGCGGGCGGTGTGGCGGCGTGGTACGTCGTCGCGCGCATCATGACGCTGCCATCGCACTTCATGCCCGAGGTAGCGGTGGCGACCATCGGCTTTTCACTGGTGGTCACGGTGGGTATCGGCCTGGCCGGCACGTGGCGGGTGCTGGGCCACAAGGCGGCGCCGGTGCTGCGGAATCTTTGAGCCAGAGCCGGTTTTGATTAAATCTCGTTAATGTTTCGACCGGCAAGGCCAATAAAACCGGATCTCCGGCACTTCACGGAGCATTACGTCCGGTTACGGTCTTGTCCTTTACGCCAAGAACCATCATATTTCGGCGCAGGCATGCTGGAGCCCCGCCAGCGGCGCCTGGGTTCAAAAGGACCTGACACCGGACGGGGCAGAAGCAATATGAGGATTTCCATGGCTGATCCCGTTCGCAATTATCAGACGCGCGCCGTGCCCGGCGCCGGCGTCGATGCTGCCATCGACCAGGGCCTGCGCGCCTACATGATCAAAGTCTACAACCTGATGGGGCTTGGCCTCCTCATCACCGGCCTTGCCGCGGTCGGCACAATCATGCTGGCCACCACCAGCGATCCCGCCTCGGCGGTTGCCACGTTGCCAAGCGGCGAGATGCTGACCTCGTTCGGCTACGCGATCTTCGGCTCGCCGCTGAAATGGCTGGTGATCTTTGCCCCGCTGGCAGCGGTGATGTTCCTGTCGTTCCGGGTCCAATCGATGAGCGTTTCGGCGGCGCAGACGACGTTCTGGGTTTACGCCGGCCTTGTCGGCCTGTCGCTGTCGTCGATCTTCCTGGTCTACACCACCGCCAGTATCTCGCAGACCTTCTTCGCCACCGCCGCCGCGTTTGGCGGGCTGTCGCTCTACGGCTACACGACCAAGCGCGACCTTTCCGCGTTCGGCTCGTTCCTGGTCATGGGCCTGGTCGGCCTGATCATCGCGATGGTGATCAACATCTTCCTGCAGTCGTCGGCGCTTTCCTTCGCCGTTTCGGCGATCGGCGTGCTGATCTTCGCAGGCCTCACCGCCTATGACACGCAGAACATCAAGGAGATGTATTTCGAGGGTGACGAGACTGATGTCGCCGGCCGCAAGGCGATCATGGGCGCGCTGAGGCTCTATCTCGACTTCATCAACCTGTTCATGTTCCTGCTGCAGTTCATGGGCGACCGTCGCTAGTACGGCGTTCTTTGTTGACCATGATCTGTTCCGAAAACCGGTTTCCACTTTTCGGGATCATGGTCTGACTCCAGCGAGTTTGGAAAGGGCGGCCCAATGGCCGCCCTTTTCTTTTGTGCCGGCTTTTGCTGTGATATAGGGCAGATGAACGACGTGCATAAATTATGAGCAGCATCACCTTGCGGGCCGCGACGTCGGCCGATCTCGACCGGATCACGGAAATCTATGCCGACGCGGTGACAAACGGCACGGCGAGCTATGAACTCGACCCGCCAAGTCGTATCGAGATGGGAGCGCGCTTCGACAGTTTGGTAGCGGGTGGCTTTCCCTATCTCGTGGCGGAAAAAGGCGGCATTGTGCTCGGCTATGCCTATGCCGGCGCTTTCCGGCCGCGCCCGGCATACCGCTTCGTGGTTGAGGATTCCGTCTATGTCGCGCCCGACGCCAAGGGGCAGGGCGTCGGGCTGCTCCTGATGCAAAGGCTGATCGAGGCAGCCAAGGCGGCGGGCTTTCGCCAGATCATCGCGGTGATTGGCGATGGCCGGCCCGACAGCGCCTCGGTGCGGTTGCACGAGAAGCTCGGCTTTCACCATTCCGGCCGCCTGGAAGGCTCCGGCTACAAGCACGGACGCTGGCTGGACACGGTGTTCATGCAACTGCCGATCAACGGTGGAGCGTCGGTCCCGCCCGATCCGCAATCGCTGCCCGAGCGGAAGTTCCGCAAACAAAAATAAGGGGTTACGCCTCGACCAGCTTCAGCGTTCGGTCGAACACGCCAAGCACCCGGCCGAGTTCCTGGCCACGCTTGAGGATGCGTCCGCCGGCGGCGATGACGGCGAATGCGCCTTGCCGGCGCGCCAGCTTCGGATCCTTGACGATCTGGAAAAGCGGCACTTCGCTGGTGCGACGGAAGACGGAAAAAACGGCGCGGTCGGTGAGATGGTCAAT
Organism: Mesorhizobium sp. M1295; assembly: GCF_040318135.1. Taxonomy (NCBI): domain Bacteria; kingdom Pseudomonadati; phylum Pseudomonadota; class Alphaproteobacteria; order Hyphomicrobiales; family Phyllobacteriaceae; genus Mesorhizobium; species Mesorhizobium sp. M1295. Next base: position 33,520 of record NZ_JAMYLU010000005.1, on the reverse strand, counting down.
AGCATAGTCGCGCCATTCATTGGCGGCGACCATACGGCCGTAGAGCCTGAGGATCTGGTCCAGTTCGCGGCGGTCGAACCGCACCGGCTGGTCGAGGCGTTCGTGTCTTGCCTCGTGCAGCGGGATCAATATTGCGGATGCGTCCCCATCCTCCGTCCCGCTGCTGCGATCAGTCATGCCTGGATCCTCGCAATGAATCGTACGCCGACCAAAGTTGGCGCTTTCGTTGCCGAATTGCAAGGCCCGGCCGGGCAACGGCAGCACCGCGCGGTTTCTCCAACGTCCAGTCACGTTTGCGAAACGCCTGTTGGAATTGGTGATGCTTCGCCACAATCCTGCCTTTTTTTATCCGTGCTCATGCCCCAATGTCCGACGAATTTACCGGCGTTGCCTGAGACGGTTCGGTCCGGCACCGGCTCGTAAACCCCAAGCCCCCCGCCCACGGGTCTGCGTCGGATCGAACCAACCTCGGTCTTTCCTTGGAAAGATCGGGTGCGACGATCCCAAAACCTAAATGACCGGCGTCAGAAGCAAGCTGACGCCGGTTTTTTATTGGCTGGAGCCGTGGCGGCGCGATCCATCCGGATAGGCTGTCGTCGGAGGCTTGAGCGCGGCTATCCCTTCTCCCCTTGTTGTGGAAGAAGGTGGATCGGCGCGCAGCGCCGAGAAAGATGAGGGGTGTTGGACGGAGTGAGGCGTTGGCGTTCCCTGGAACACCCTCATCCGTCGCCTTCGGCGACACCTTCTCCCACAAGGGAGAAGGGAGAGCGCTCCATCTAAGGCTTGCGGATAAAGGCTGCACCCAGGATCGGACCGGGCACGCCGTCCTTGCCGACCGACTGCAGCAGCACGGCGCAGCCGCCCTTCTTGGCGATCTCGCTCATCGGCAGTTCGTAGCGCTGCGCCTTGCCGTGCCACATGCCGGCGGTCTGGATGCTGGAGACGGCGTTCCAGTAGGTCATGCTGCGGCCGGTGTTTTCACCCTTGCCGATCTTGATCGTCTGCGGCGGGTTGAAATAGACGATGACGACATGCGCGTCGGCGGGGCCGGTCACGGCGTCGCCGGCATCGATCATGACGCGATCGCTGGTCCGGCTGACCTTGATGCCGACGCGCATGCCTTCGCCGACCCTCTCCATGCGGGCCAGCGCGCCGTCGACTTCCTTGCGGCTGGCGCCATTGACATGGCTGCGGCCGTTGATGACGGCTTGCGGGGTGTAGACGGAACGGCTGCCGAAGGCGCGCATATACTCATATTGCCGCTCGGTATTTTCCTTGCGGCTCAGCGTATCCTGCCAGCCGAGGTAATCCCAATAGTCGACATGATAGGCGAGCGCGACGATGTTCTCCTTGGCGGCGAGCTCGGCGAAGAATTCGTCGGCCGGCGGACAGGAATTACATCCCTGGCTGGTGAAGAGCTCGACGACGCCTAATGGCTTGTCGGCCTGCTCGGCGAAGGCGCTTCCGGCAAACGCCGAGAGAGCCAGCGCAACGGCCGCAAGCCGCAATGGTCTTCGAGATGACATGGCCGTTCCGATCCCGCCGGTGATGCCGGCTTTGTTCTGATTGTCGAAATATGTGGCAGAAGCGGCAGTCAACGGGAAGTCACGTTGCGGTGAAATTTTGCCGTTGCAACCGCTGGCAAGGGCGCAATAGGTGGACGCGCACTTCACGATGGAAGCGATTCGGGCGGCAATCAGCATGTGGCAATCTCTCCTGGCGCCGGTCGACCTCTATTGCGAACGGACGGGGCCGGAATTCTGGGCTGAACCGCTCAATGCGCTGAGCAATCTGGCTTTTTTTGCCGCCGGGCTATGGGGTGTCTGGCAGGTGCGCAAGCGCGGCACCGGCGCCTTCGCCGAAGTGCTGGCCTGGTGGGTGGTGGCGATCGGCGTCGGCTCGTCGCTGTTCCACACCTTTGCCACAAGGGGAATGATCCTGGCCGACGTGCTGCCGATTGCAGGGTTCACGCTGGCCTACACGCTGTTCAACCTGCGACGTTTTCTCGGCATGAAATGGGGCAAGGCGATCGTCATCTTCGTCGCCTTTTACGCCGTTGCCGGGCTGGTGACCTTTGCCGTGCCGGACTGGCTGCGCCAAGCGTCGAACGGCACGACCGGCTACCTGCCGCCCTTCCTGGCGCTTGCCTTCTTCGGCGCCTGGGTGGCGGCCAGCGGCAATCGTGCCGGCTGGTACAATCTGGCGGGTTCGGCGATCTTCGTCGTGTCGGTCGTCTGCCGGATGATCGATCCGCTGGTCTGCGGCGGCTTTCCGCTCGGCACGCATTTCCTGTGGCACATCCTCAACGGGCTGATGCTCGGCGTGCTGCTGGCGGCGACAGCGCGGTTTGGAAAGCCAAAGTAGGGCAGTAGGGCAGTAGGTGCTTGTCCTTGCTTCCCCTACTGCCCTACTCCCTTATTGCCCTACTCCCTTAAGCCGCAAGGTCGCGCAGCACGTATTGCAGGATGCCGCCATTCTTGAAGTAGTCGAGCTCGTCCAGCGTATCGATGCGGCAGATGATCGGAACCTCTTTGACGCTGTCGTCGCCATAGGTGATCCTGGCGATCATCTTCTGCCGCGGCTTGATGTTGCTCAGTCCGTCGATCTCGACCAGTTCGTCGCCCTTGAGGTTGAGCGAGGCCCACGAGGTGCCTTCCTCGAAGACGAAGGGGATTACGCCCATGCCGACCAGGTTGGAGCGGTGGATGCGCTCGAAGGACTGGGCGATGACCGCGCGGACACCGAGCAGATTCGTACCCTTGGCCGCCCAGTCGCGCGACGAGCCGTTGCCATATTCGACGCCGGCGAAGATGACCAGCGGCACGCCCTCCTTCTTGTAGTGCATGGCGGCGTCGTAGATCGATTCCTCTTCCTTCGACGGGTAATGGATGGCGTAGCCGCCCTCGCGGCCGTTCTCGCCCAGCATGTGGTTGCGGATGCGGATGTTGGCGAAGGTGCCGCGCATCATCACCTCGTGGTTGCCGCGGCGCGTGCCATACTGGTTGAAATCGGCGACGCCGACGCCGTGGTCGGTGAGGTACTTGCCGGCCGGGGAGGCCGCCTTGATCGAACCGGCCGGCGAAATGTGGTCGGTGGTGATCTTATCGCCGAACAGACCGAGCACACGCGCGCCCTTGATATCGCCGATCTTGCCGAAGCCTGATGTCATGCCGGCGAAATAGGGTGGGTTCTGCACATAGGTCGAATTGTCGTCCCAGGCATAGGTCTGGCCTTCCGGCGCCTTGACGTTCTGCCAGTACTCGTCGCCCTTGAAGACGTCGGCATATTTGCGGGCGAACAATTCGCGCGTGACATTCTTCTCGATGAATTCCTGGATCTCGACTGAACTCGGCCAGATGTCCTTGAGATAGACCGGATTGCCGTTGCGATCCTCGCCGAGCGGCTCGGTGGTCAGATCCTTGGTCACGGTCCCGGCCAGCGCGTGGGCGACGACCAGCGGCGGCGAGGCGAGATAGTTCGCCTGCACGTCGGGCGAGACGCGGCCTTCGAAATTGCGGTTGCCGGACAAGACTGCCGCAGCAATCAAGCCCTTATCGTTGATGGTCTTGGAGATCGGCGCCGGCAGCGGGCCGGAATTGCCGATACAGGTGGTGCAGCCGAAGCCGACCAGGTTGAAGCCGATCTGGTCGAGCTCCTTCTGCAGACCGGATTTCTCCAGATATTCGGCGACGACCTGGCTGCCCGGCGCCAGTGAGGTCTTGACCCACGGCTTCTGCTTGAGGCCGAGCCGGTTGGCGTTGCGCGCCAACAGCCCGGCGCCGATCAGCACGCTCGGGTTCGAGGTGTTGGTGCAGGAGGTAATGGCGGCGATGACGACATCGCCATGGCCAAGATCGTAGTCCGTGCCCTCGACGGCATAGCGCTTGTCGATTTCGGCGGCCTTCTTGTACTCGGTCTCCATGGCCTTGTCGAAGCCGGCCGGAATGTCTTCAAGTGCCACGCGGCCTTCCGGCCGCTTCGGGCCGGCCATCGACGGGACGACACTGCCGAGATCGAGCTCGAGCAGATCGGTGAAGACCGGATCGGCCGAGCCGACGTCGCGCCATAGGCCTTGCGCCTTCGAATAAGCCTCGACCAGGGCGATGCGGCTTTCGTCACGGCCGGACATAGTGAGGTAGCGGATGGTTTCGCTGTCGACCGGGAAGAAGCCGCAGGTGGCGCCATATTCCGGCGCCATGTTGCCGATGGTGGCACGATCGGCCAGCGTCATGTTGGACAGGCCCGGACCGAAGAATTCGACGAACTTGCCGACGACGCCCTTCTTGCGCAGCATCTGCGTGACGGTGAGCACCAGGTCGGTGGCGGTGACGCCTTCCCTCAGCCTGCCGGTGAGGCGAAAGCCGATCACTTCGGGCAACAGCATGGAAACCGGCTGGCCGAGCATCGCGGCCTCGGCCTCGATGCCGCCGACGCCCCAGCCGAGCACGCCGAGGCCGTTGATCATGGTGGTGTGCGAATCGGTGCCGACGCAGGTGTCGGGATAGGCGGTGGTCTCGCCATCTTCGCTGTTGGTCCACACGACCTGGCCGAGGTACTCAAGGTTGACCTGATGGCAGATGCCGGTGCCGGGCGGCACGACGCGGAAATTGCGGAACGCCTGCTGGCCCCATTTCAGGAATTTGTAGCGTTCCTCATTGCGCTCATACTCAAGCTCGACATTGCGGGCGAAAGCCAGCGGCGTGCCGAATTCGTCGACGATGACCGAATGGTCGATGACCAGATCGACCGGCACCAGCGGATTGATTTTTTGCGGGTCGCCGCCGAGCGAGGCCATGGCGTCGCGCATGGCGGCAAGGTCGACCACAGCCGGAACGCCGGTGAAATCCTGCATCAGCACGCGGGCCGGGCGATAGGCGATCTCGACGCCGGCAGTGCCCCGGTCTGTCAGCCAGCCGGCGACCGCCTGGATGCTCTCCTTGGTGACGGAACGGCCGTCCTCGTTGCGCAGCAGGTTCTCCAGCAGCACCTTCATCGAATAGGGCAATTGAGCGATGCCGGTGAGGCCGTTCTTTTCGGCCTCGACAAGGTCATAGTAGATGTACTCGGCGCCGCCGGCGGTCAGCGTGCGGCGGCAATTGAAGCTGTCGAGTGATTTGGACACGTGCGATCCCTAACTGTCGGTTGCCGGGGAGGGAACGGACGCCAGTGGGCATGCAAATCACGCGCAAAGGTGCGGGTACGGCCATTTCCGCTATCCGTTCCCAAGCGTCCGGGCCGTTCAAGGCGGCACGCGCGCTGGTTCGGCGCAAATTCGGTTCCCGTGCCGACCGCTGGCACGGATGATGCGGATATAGAGAATTTTCTGGAATAGTTCTAGACACGGAATTGCCATTTTTGCTGCGGCGCACCGAAGCCGCGCTTGAACTTTCGGCGAAGGGGAACGGATGCGGCTGATCGCCGAAAATCTGGGCGGCGAACGCGGCGGCGAGACGGTATTTTCCGGCATCGAATTCGCGCTGGGGGATGGCCAGGCGTTGGTCGTCACCGGCGCGAACGGCGCCGGCAAATCGACGCTGCTCAGGATCATCGCCGGACTGTTGCCGGTGGCGGCAGGCCGTGTGCGGTTCGAAGGTGGTGGCGAAGACTTTCCGTCGGCCGCCTCGGCCTGTCACTATCTCGGCCACCTCGACGCGATGAAGAGCGCACTCACCGTTAAGGAGAATCTGTGCTTCTGGCGCGATTTTTCGGGCGCGGGTTCCAGGGGTGTTGAAGAGGCGCTGGAGACCGTCGGGTTGGGCGGCATCGGCCATCTGCCGTTCGGCTATCTCTCGACCGGCCAGCGCCGCCGCGCCGCGATCGCAAAACTGCTGGTCAGTCATCGGCCATTGTGGCTGCTCGATGAGCCGACGGCGGGACTGGACAAGGCTTCGGAGGAGAGATTCGGCGGGCTACTGCGGAAGCATCTCGATGGTGGGGGGATCGTGGTTGCGGCCACGCATTTGCCGCTGGGGCTGGAGGGGGCGAGGGAGCTTGTGATGGGGATGGTTGGGTGATGCCGGCGCTCTGTCGCACCCCCCTCTGTCCTGCCGGACATCTCCCCCGCAAGGGGGGAGATTGGCGGTTTCAACGACTCGCCCTCTCTTTCACGTTGAAGACTGACGAAAGCCGAGGCGACATCCAATCTCCCCCCTTGCGGGGGAGATGTCCGGCAGGACAGAGGGGGGTGCCTGGGCGAAAGCATCTCACATCATGCTAGCCCTCTTCCTGCGCGACATCCGCTTAAGTATCCGCGCCGGCGGCGGGGCGCTGACTGGCGTGATTTTCTTTCTCGCCGTTATCGCGACCATCCCCTTCGGCGTCGGTCCCGACCTGAAGCTGCTGGCCCGCATCGGCCCGGCGATCCTGTGGATCGCCGCCTTGCTGGCCTGCCTGCTCGGCCTCGACCGGCTGTTCCAGGCTGACCGCGAGGACGGCTCGCTCGATCTTCTGGTGCTTGGCAACGACCGGCACATGCTGGCCCTGACCGTGCTGACGAAATGCCTGGCGCATTGGGCGGGTAGCGTGTTGCCGCTGGTCATCGCGGCTCCCCTGCTCGGCCTGTTCATGAACATGGAGCCCATCGGCATCGGTGCCACGGCGCTGACGCTTCTGGTAGGCACGCCGGCGATCACCTTCATCGGTGCCGCCGGTGCCGCGGTGGCGGTAGCATTGCCGCGCGGCGGGCTGCTGATCTCGGTGCTGGTGCTGCCGCTGACCATTCCCGTGCTGATCTTCGGCGTATCGGCAAGCTATGGCGCGGTGGCGGACCCCGATCCCTTCCTGCAGCCCTTCCTCATTCTTACCGCGCTGACCCTGTTTCTTGCCGTGCTCGGGCCGGTGGCAGCGGCGCTGGCGCTGCGGCACGGAACGGATTGATGTGGCCGCTGCGCATAGAGAACCCGATCTTTCTCCAGACCATCTACGGCAACTACCCCGATCTGTCCTCCGTCGAGGTTACCGGGGCCAAGATGGACCGCAACGGGCCTAGCATGCACCTTTCCTTCATCTCGACCGTCCTCCCCTACCGGCCTCCCGCCAAATGGGCGGCGTTCAATGCCGTGTCTTTCGGGCTTGAGTTCATCGCGGTCGAATCCATTAGCCTTCGCAAGTTCCAGAGCCATGGCTCCAGTGCAATCAGGATGTGGGATGACGCCGGTAGAATCCTGCTTACCTGCGAAGGAGCTGTCAGGCTGTCCCTCACGTGCCAATACATGCGTATCAAAAACATATCAGGTGTTTTGCTTTCGCAGTGACCTTCGGCTTGCGATAACCGCAAATCTGCCGCAGACCCGTTCATTGCGGCAAACAGCCGGTGAGGCTATGAATTTCGCCGTGAGAAGCCTTGGATCGGGAAAATGAGCGTGCACGCCCTTTATGTCACCGCCGCCTATGCCATTACGGCCGTGGTGCTGGCCGGGCTGGTTGGCTGGATCCTGCTCGACCAGCGCGGCCGCAAGCGAGAGCTCGCCGAGCTGGAGGCGTCCGGCGTGCGCCGGCGCTCCGACAAGGCAGCAAAATCATGAGCACGGAAACGGAAACTCCGGCGCGCCGCCGCCTGATCGTGCTGCTGCCGCTGCTGGTCTTTCTCGGGCTGGCGGGATTGTTCCTGGCGCAGCTGTTGTCCGGGCGCGACGTTTCGGAAGTGCCGTCGGCACTGATCGGCCTGCCGGCGCCGCAGACCAATCTGCCGGCGCTCGAAGGCACCAATTTGCCGGGCCTCGATTCAAAACAGTTCGCCGGCAAGGTGACGCTGGTCAACGTCTTCGCGTCCTGGTGCGCGCCGTGCCGCGACGAGCATCCGGTGCTGCTGGCGCTGTCGCAGGACAGACGCTTCGTCATGGCAGCGCTGAACTACAAGGACCAGCCGGAAAACGCCCGTCGGTTCCTTGGCGATCTCGGCAATCCGTTCCAGGCGATCGGCGTCGACCAGGCCGGGCGCACGGCGATCGACTGGGGTGTCTACGGCGTGCCGGAGACCTTCGTCATCGGCAAGGATGGCAAGATCGCCTACAAGCATGTCGGGCCGCTGACGCCGGACTCGGCGCAGACGCTGCTGCTGCCGGAGATCGAGAAGGCGCTGGCCGTGCCGGGCTGATGCCCGCCGATCGTGATAGGTCGACCGAAGACTCAGCCGTAGATCTGCTTGTGGACCTGATAGAGCATTTCTGAGCGGTCGGCGCGCATGTCGGCGAGGTCGCGGCTGCTGAAGCTGTCGATTTCGGCGACGAGGCGGTTGTAATGCCGGCGCTTGGCGATGCTGGCGCGAGCGCGACTCATGAGGCTGTCGATGATCATAGCAAGTTTCCTTTTGCGCCGCATTTCGCGGCCAGTTGTTCCTCCCTTGATCGATACGGAGCATTACATAGTTATGGTGCGTTGCAAAAATAAGATGTTGCAATGCACCATTGCGTTGGGCGCATAGCCGGTTAGCGGGATGTGACCTGCCGCCTGGGCCAGCATTCGCTTCCATAGTGCTTCTGACGCATCATCGATCTTGCCATGCCGATCGCAGGCTGGCTTGATCGCGCCTCGCCAAGCGATTGATACCGGGAGGAACCATGGCCAGCGAATTCTACGAAGTCCTCGATCCGCGCTTTTCGCGGCTGTTCAACGGCAATGCACAGGTCGACAGGTTGTTTACCGGCTGCCGATGGGCGGAAGGACCGGCCTGGTTTGCGGCCGGGCGCTATCTGGTCTGGTCCGACATCCCGAACAATCGCATGCTGCGTTACGACGAGACCGACGGCAGCGTCAGCGTGTTCCGTCAGCCGTCCGGCAATTCCAACGGCAACACCGTCGACCGGCAAGGCCGGCTGGTCACTTGCGAACATTCCGGCCGCCGCGTCAGCCGCACCGAGCATGACGGCTCGGTCATCACCATCGCCGACCAATGGCGCGGCAAGCGACTGAACTCGCCCAATGACGTGGTGGTCAAGTCCGACGGCTCGATCTGGTTCACCGACCCGAGCTACGGCATCGATACCGATTACGAGGGCGACAAGGCCGAAAGTGAGATCGGCGCCTGCCATGTCTACCGGGTCGATCCCGGCACCGGCGAGACCGAGGCGGTGATCACCGACATGGTCAGGCCCAACGGGCTCGCCTTCTCGCTCGACGAGAGCAAGCTCTATGTCGCCGACACCGGCCGCACGCATGGCGCCCAAAACCCGGCGCACATCCGGGTTTTCACTGTCGGCCAGGGCGGCAAGACGGTCTCAGGCGAAAAGGTCTTTGCCGACTGCACCGCCGGCCTGTTCGACGGTTTCAGGCTGGATGCGGACGGCCGCATCTGGACCAGTGCCGCCGACGGCGTCCATTGCTACGATCCAGACGGGACGCTGATCGGCAAGGTCAAGGTACCGGAAGTCGTCGCCAATTGCGTGTTCGGCGGCAACAAGCTGAACTGCCTCTACATTGCCGGTACGACCTCGCTCTACATGGTCCGGCTCATGGTCAACGGCGCCAAGACATTTTGACCGGCCGCCAAGCATATCCAAGGGAGGGCACCATGCCATTCGTAAACATCCGCCTGGTCAAGGAGGTGATTGCCGACGACCCGGCCGGAAAAAAGGCCGCGATCGCCGCCCAGGTGACGGCGGCCATCACCGGCGCCACCGGCCTGACCAGCAACGATGTCTGGGTGGTGTTCGAGGAAGTCGCTGCACGCGACTGGTTCGTCGGCGAGACCGACGTCGAGACGCGGAGACGGAAGGGCTAGTTCCCGGCTCAGATTGGCCGCAGCCCCTAGCGTCGTCATCCCAGGGCGGAGCAGGAGCGAAGCTCCGTCGCGGAGGCCGTGACCTACCAGTAGAACAGCGGTGCGGTTCTGTTGTGCAGCGCGCCGGTGTAATGTCCAACGTCAGGCCTCCGGCGGCCTTCCCGAACCGCTGCATCTCCGACGAATGTCACGGCATGGATCCTAGGGTCTGCGCCGCGTCGCTTCGCTCCTTGCTCCGCCCTAGGATGACGAAAGCACGGCCCGACGTTCACCGCGAGCGGATGAACTCCGCGAAGGCGGATAGGGCATCGCGCATTGTCTGCCTACTTGCCGGCTGCGCCAGGATTTTCTCCACCTCCGGCGGCTTCTTGCCGAGCAACGCGATTTCGAGCGCTGCTTCCTCATAGAGCGCGAAAGACATTGTCCGCATGATCTCGGCAAGTGCGGCGCGGGCAAACAGCGAGCGCGGCGAGGCATGTACCAGCATGGCCGGTTTGCCGACGGCTGCATCGCGCGACACCAGCCAGTCGAGCGCGTTCTTCAGGCCGCCTGGCACACCATGGGCATATTCCGGGCAGGAGACGATGACGCCGTCGGCGGCGGTGACCGCGTCGATCAGCGCCGCTGCTTGCGGCGGCGTCCGCTCGCCCTCGTCGTCGGGGTTGAAAATCGGCAGCCGGGCAAGCCCATCGTAGACGGAGACGTGACAGTCCAGCGGCGCGTTTTGCGCGAGTGCCGCGACCAGGGCCGAATTGGTCGAGGCGGCGCGCAGGCTGCCGGAGATGGCGAGGATGCTGAGCAAAGGAATGGAAACCGGCTTGAGCGATTCGTCGCCGGGCACACTACCACATGGTCTCTCTGTATTCCTCGTCCAGCCAGCGGTCGGTCGCCTCGGCCGAATCGGCGAGCGCCAACTGGTCGCGCAGGATCTGACCGAGCGTCGGCAGCGTCGCGCGGTCGTACCAGCTCTCCGGCTTCCACAATTCGGAGCGCATGAAGGCCTTGGCGCAATGCATGTAGGCGGCCTTGACCGTCACCACGACGACGCTTTGCGGTGCCTTGCCGTCGACCGCCAGCCGCTCACGCAATGACGCATCGACCGTGATGCGGGCATCGCCATTGACACGCAGCGTTTCGTTCATGCCGGGAATGAGGAAGAGCAGCCCGATCGAGGGATTGAGAAGGATGTTCTCCAGCGTGTCGAGGCGGTTGTTGCCGGGCCGGTCGGGGATGGCGATGGTCTTCTCGTCGAGCACTGTTACGAAGCCCGGCCTGTCGCCCTTCGGCGTCACGTCGGCATTGCCGGCGCCGTCGGACGAGCCGATCAGCACGAAGGGGCTCTTGCCGATGAAGGAACGGCAGTGGCCGTCCAATGCCTTCAGTTCCTTGCGGATCGAACCGTCGGTCGGCCGAGGCGTCTTGTAGATCGTCCTCAACTCGTCGCGCGTGGTGATGAATTCCATGCCCCTCTCCTCCTATTCTGACGCAATTCCGGACGGAAAACCGCTACACACTTTTCCTGGAATTGCTCTATTTGCCGGCTTTCTCTTCCTTGGCGGCCTTGTCCTCGAGCGAGTGGCGCAGGATCAATGGCATTTGGCTTAACGTGAAGACAAGGGTAATGGGAATCGTGCCCCAGACCTTGAAATAAAGCCAGGTTTCCTCAGAAAAATTGCGCCACACGACCTCGTTCAGCACAGCCAGAAAAAGGAAGAAAAGCCCCCATCGGAAAGTGAGCTTGCGCCAGCCTTCGGCGTCGAGATTGAAGGCGGAATCAAAGACATAGCCCAACAGCGATCTGCCAAACGCCAACCCGCCAAGCAGCGTGATGCCGAACAGGCTGTTGATGATTGTCGGCTTCATGAAAGCGAAGGTCTTGTCCTGCAGCCACAGCGCCAGCGCACCAAACACAAACACGACGATGGCCGAGACCAGCGGCATGATCGGCCAGCTGCGCGTCAAAATCCACGAAACGCTGAGCGACAGCGCCGTCGCCACCATAAAGAACGCTGTGGCAATCAGGATAGGCTCGCCGATATGGCTGAGGATCGGGAATTTCCCAACAAGCCACGCGCCGCGGATGGTGGTGAAAAAGAACACCAGACCAGGCCCGAGTTCGAGCAGGAATTTCAGGCCGGGGTTCAACGCCTTGCGTCGCGGATCGGACAGGTCGCGTTCGAGGATGGGTGGGTTCATGGGATCCTTCTTACGCACGATCCAATCCAAAAAGTCTGCAACTTTTCGGGATCATGCTCGTCAAGCCACGCCAGCGATCGCCCTGGCGAACTCGCTTGCGGAAAAGGGTTCGAGGTCGTCGACCTGTTCGCCGACGCCGATGAAGTAGACCGGCAATTTGTGCTTTGCCGCGATCGCCACCAGAATACCGCCGCGCGCCGTGCCGTCCAGCTTGGTCATCACCAGGCCGTTGACGCCGGCGACATTGCGGAAGATCTCGACCTGGTTGAGCGCATTCTGGCCGGTGGTGGCATCGACCGTCTGCAGCACGGTGTGCGGCGCTTCCGGATCGAGCTTGCCCAGCACGCGGACGATCTTTTCCAGTTCCGCCATCAGTTCGGTCTTGTTCTGCAGCCGCCCGGCGGTGTCGATGATCAGCACGTCGGAGCCAGCCTCCTTCGCCCGCTCGAAGGCGTCGTAAGCGAGGCCGGCGGCGTCGGCGCCGAGCTTCGAGGCAATGACCGGCGAGTTGGTGCGCTCGCCCCAGATCTTCAACTGCTCGATCGCGGCGGCGCGGAAAGTGTCGCCGGCGGCGAGCATCACCGAGAGGCCGCCATCGGTCAGCTTTGCGGCGAGCTTGCCGATGGTCGTGGTTTTCCCCGTGCCGTTGACGCCGACGACCAGGATGACATGCGGCTTGTGGCTGAGGTCGAGTTCCAGCGGCATGGCGACATGGGTCAGCACCTTCTCCACCTCCGCCGCCATGATGGCGCGGACTTCCGTCTCGGAGACATCCTTGCCGTAGCGGCTGGCGGAGAGCGCGTCGGTAACGCGCAAAGCCGTCTCCATGCCGAGATCGGCGCGGATCAGCACATCCTCCAGGTCCTGCAGCGTGTCCTCGTCGAGCTTGCGCTTGGTGAAGACGCCGGCGATGTTGCCGGACAACTCCCTGGAAGAGCGGGCAAGCCCGTCTCGCATGCGCTGGAACCAGGAGCGCCTCGGCGCCGGTTCGGGCGCTCTTTGCGGCTCGGCCTTCTGCTCGACCTTCTTGGTTACGGTCACCTTGCCGGGGGCAGGTTTTGGCTCCGGCGATGGTTGCGGAATGGCCTCTGGTTCGGGCGCAATCTCGGTCAAGACCGGTTTCGTTTCGACCGGGGCGGGCTGGCGGAGCGGAGGCGGGATTTCGGCCGGCGGCGCTTCGGGCGCTGCGGAGGGGCTCTCGGCGGGCGGTGCGGTATCTTGCAGAGGTTCGCGCTGCCCCTCACCCTTTCCCGTTCCGGGGCGAGCCGCTTGTCTCGCCGGTCCTTCGGACCCCCGTGAAGGACGGAGAGAGGGGGACGTCAGCGTTGCAGCTTCTTCTTCACCGCTTTCAAAAGGAGGCTCGGCCTGCCGATCAGCCCCCTTCTCCCCGTCACCATACGGGGAGAAGGTGCCGGCAGGCGGATGAGGGGCAGCGCCAGCTTCCGATGACCGAGGCTCAGTCTGGACAATCTCCGGCTGCTCCGGCTCGGGAATAACAAGCTCGGCCGGGATTTCTTCCGGCTCCTCAGCAGGCGTTTCCGACTCCGGCTGGATCTCTGGCTCGGGCGGACTGGTTGGTGCGGGTTCGAGCGGTGGCTGCGGCGCGGGCGGCGCTTCCGTCTCGACAGACGGCGGAGGCGCAGTGTCTGCCTCGGGCCGCGACTCTTCGCGTTTCAAAAACTCCGGGACGGCCTGCTCGGCCGCCGGCTTCAGCGCCTCCAGTTCGTCCCATTTGATCGGCGGCAGCGGTGCGGTCTCGTCGGGCCGCTCCTCGACAACTTCCTTCTTGCCGAACGAAAATATCTTCTTGAAAAACCCGGCCACGTCTTGCGCTCTCAGGCGGCGCGGGCGGCAAGCGGCGCGGCGATCAGTCTGATACCGTCATTGCCGGCGATATCAGCCTCGACGATGTCGCCCGGCGCCCCGGCTGACAACACGGCCAGCGTAAACCCTTCGGTGCGGCCGAGCCCATCGCGCTCGACCAGGATCGACTGGCGTGTGCCAGCGAGCGAGGAAAGGTGACGGCGGTAGGCGGCCTCGCCGGCGGCGCGCAACCGTGCGGCGCGCTGCTTGACCATTTCGCGGCGAAGCTGCGGCATGCGCGCGGCGGGCGTGCCCTGGCGCGGCGAAAACGGGAAGACATGGAGATGCGTCAGGCCGCATTCCTCGACGATCTCCAGCGAGTTTTCGAACATGGCATCCGTCTCCGTCGGGAAGCCGGCGATGATGTCGGCGCCGAAAACGATGCCGGGGCGCAGTTTGCGCACATCCTCGCAAAAGCGGATCGACTGGTCGCGGCTGTGCCGGCGCTTCATCCGCTTCAGGATCATGTCGTCACCCGATTGCAGCGACAGGTGCAGATGCGGCATCAGCCTCGGCTCGGTGGCGATGGCGTCCAGCAGATCGTCGCCGGCCTCGATCGAATCGATGGAAGAAAGCCGCAGGCGTTTCACGTCTGGCACCTGCTTCAGGATGGTCTTGACCAATTTGCCGAGCTTCGGTGCGCCCGGCAGATCGGCGCCAAAACTGGTCATGTCGACGCCCGTCAGCACGATCTCGGCATAACCATTGCCGGCGAGTCGCTTGACCTGCTCAACCACGGCGCCCATCGGGACCGAGCGCGAATTTCCGCGACCGTAGGGAATGATGCAGAAGGTGCAGCGGTGGTCGCAGCCGTTCTGCACCTGGACAAAAGCGCGCGCCCGGCCCTCGATGGCGTCGACCATGTGGGTGGCCGTTTCGCGCACCGAAAAGATATCGTTGACGCGCGCCTTTTCGGTGTCGTTGACGCCGAAATCCGGCAGCGCGCGATATGAATGCGCCTTCAGCTTCTCCTCATTGCCGAGGACGAGATCGACCTCGTCCATGGCGACGAAATCCTGCGGGCCGGTCTGCGCGGCGCAGCCGGTGACGATGATGCGGGCGGCCGGGTTCTCACGGCGGGCTTTTCTGATCGACTGCTTGGCCTGGCGCACCGCCTCGCCGGTGACGGCGCAGGTGTTGAAGATGATAGCGCCGCCTTCGAGCCCGCCGAGGCCCGCACTTTCGGCTTCACGCCGCATCACCTCGGATTCATAGGTGTTCAGCCGGCAGCCGAAGGTGACGACGTCGATACCCCTGTTGCCACGAGGAGCCATCAGGCGGCGCTTTCGGTGTCGCGCGCCCACGCCCCGGTCGACGGATCGAAGCTGCCGGAAAATTCCCATTCGGCGGCACCGGTCAGGATGACGTGGTCGTCGTCGCGCCACAGGACGTGCAGCGAGCCGCCGCCGGGCGTCATCAGCGTGACGCTGCGGCCGGTGCGCCGGGTGCGGGCCGCGGCGACCACGGCGGCGCAAGCAGCCGAGCCGCAGGCCTTGGTCAGTCCGGCGCCGCGCTCCCAGGTGCGGATGGCCATGGTCTCCGGCGAAGTCACTTGCGCGATGGTGATGTTGGCGCGCTCAGGGAAGATCGGGTGGTTTTCGAGCAGCGGGCCGAAGCGCTCGAGTTCATAGGACCGGACGTCGCGGTCGACCCAGAAGATGGCGTGCGGATTGCCCATCGAGACCACCGACGGCGAATGCAGTACCGGCGCATCGATCGGGCCGATCTGCAGTTCGATCATGCGGGTGTCGCGAAACTCCTCGGCCAGCGGGATGTCCCGCCAGCCAAAGCGCGGCTTGCCCATGTCGACCGAGATCATTCCGTCGGCATGTTCCTCGGCATTGAGGATGCCGGCGACTGTTTCAAAGGCAAATGTCTTCTGGCCCGTCTCGGCGGCGAGCGCCTGGACGACACAGCGCATGCCGTTGCCGCAGGCTTGCGCACTGGTTCCGTCGGAATTCAAGATGTCGATGAAAAAGGCGGTGCCCGGCGTCCTGGGATCGTGGATCGCCATGATCTGGTCGAACCTGGTCGCGGCGTCGGCATTAAGCGCGACGGCTGCCGCAGGCGTTACGCGATCGGCACGGCCACGCATATCGGCAACGATGATTTCGTTGCCGATACCGTTCATCTTGGCGAAAGGGGCCGCGCTTGCCATGGATCGAAAGGTCTCTTGCCGATTTGGCGCCTATATGGCGGATACCGGCCGAAATTACCAGTGCGGCATGCTTTTCAGGTCACCGCGAATACGCCAAGCACGATCAGCAGGAAGATGATCAGCACGATGCCGATGAGGATGCGGGCGCCGGTTGCGGCGGCTCCAGCCAGTGCCGGCATGCCGAGCAGGCTTGCCGCGGCCGCGATAATCAAAAGAATGATGATCCACCTGATCATGAGAGACACCTCGCAGCCGGCAGGTTTGAACACCTACAAACGCTTCTGCGAGGGCTTGGGTTCCCTGCGGTGGCTGGGCGGGTCGAGGACCTGGCTGTGATATGCAGCTACGGATGCAATGTTGTCATGGTGTTGAATGAACGCTACCGTTGTGTCGATTTGACGTCCGGGAATGGATATTTCGCTGCTAAGCAATCTTGGATCCGTTTTTTCGTCTTACCCATGATCTTCACCGCACCGAGACCGTAAGCTGACGACGTGTTTGGCGGGCCGGCGATAGAGTTTTCCAATGACTGAGCGTTGGGACACGATCATTATTGGTGGCGGCCAGGCGGGGCTCGCCATGAGTTACTATCTTCACCAACATGAACGTGAGCATGTCGTGTTGGAACGCGCGCGTATTGCCGGACGCTGGCGGACTGAGCGTTGGGATTCGCTTCGGTTTCAATTCATCAACCAGGCAATAGAGCTTCCTGGGGTTTCTTATCAGGACCCTGAACCGGAAGGATTCGCCCACCACACCGCCATCACGCGGTTCATCGAGCACTATGCGGCAAAAATTGCAGCTCCGGTTCGCGAGGGTGTGGAGGTCACGAAGCTCCGACACAGGGATACCGGCGATTATGCGTTGGAGACAAACGCCGGCAGCATGACGGCCCGCAATGTCGTTGTGGCGACGGGCCCGTTCCAGCGTTCGATGGTACCGGCGGCGGCCAAGGATTTGCCTCGATCCGTTTACCAGGTTCACGCTTCGAGGTACCGCAACCCCGACGAGCTTCCCCCCGGAGTGGTGCTGGTGGTGGGCAGTGGTGCATCCGGCAGCCAGATTGCGGATGAACTCCAGCAATCCGGGCGCGATGTCTATCTTTCGGTCAGTCCGCATCGTCGGGTGCCGCGGCGCTATCGCGGCCAGGATGTTTTGTGGTGGTTCGACAAAATGGGACGTTTCGAGATCACTATCGATAGTTTCCCGGAGCGGCGGTATCCCCCCTCGACCGTCGTAACCGGTGTCAACGGCGGTTACGATATGAACGTCCGCCGTTTTGCACACGATGGTGGAGTGGTGCTGGGACGTGTACTCGGATGCGCCGATGGAAAACTGTTGGTGGCCGGGGATGCCTCGCAGATATTGGCTGAAGCCGATAGGTCCTATGACGATTTTGTCTCCGCGGCAGAGGCGTTGGCAGAGAAACCTGAAGTCTCGGACCACATCAGCGATGGCAATGAACGCTCAGCAACGCCAATCCTGGCGGAAGTCGGCGGCGCCCGGTCAGTGGATATCTCCGGCGAGAACGTCGGCTCGGTCATCTGGGGAACGGGATATCGCTTCGACTATAACTGGATCGATTTACCAATTTTCGATTCGCGCAACGCACCTATTCAACAGCGTGGCGTGACAGCCTTTCCCGGCCTATACTTTCTTGGCCTTCATTGGATGCATACCTTCGGCTCCGGCCTTCTTTCATATGTGGGCCGCGACGCCGCCCATATAGCCAGGCATATGGAAGCTTTGCAGCCGCCTTCGCCGTCAGGCCAGCCGCCGCGCTAAACCTCTGGCACGTCCCAGACTTCGCCCGGCTGCAAGGCACGGAAACGATCCCGCGGCAGACCGGCGGCTCCAAGTGCTTCGCCGAGCTTTCTGGCCGGCTCGTCGATCGGCTCGTTGGTGAGCCGGAATGTGCCCCAGTGGCAGCCGGCGGCATAGCCAGCGTTGCACAAAAGCATGCCTTGCACCGCCTCCTCCGGATCCTGGTGATGCGGCGCCATGAACCAGCGCGGCTCGTAGGCGCCGATCGGCAGGATGGCGAGGCGGAAGCCGCCATGCTTTTCAGCCATCAGCCGGTAGTTGATACCGCCGTGGAAGCCGGTATCGCCGGCAAAATAGATCTTTGCACTTGGCGTTTCGACGACGAAACCCGCCCACAGCGCCATGCGCCGGTCGCGAGTACCGCGGGCCGACCAGTGGTGCACCGGCTCGACATGCACGGCGACGTCATCGCCGATATCGACCCGATCGCCCCAGTCATGCGCGGAAAGCCGCATACCGGGAACGGCAGCGCCGATGATGGCGTCGTTGCCGAGCGGCGTCAGCAGTAGCGGGTCGTGCCTTGCCTTCAGGCGCTTCAGCGTGGCGAGGTCGAGATGGTCGTAATGGTTGTGGCTGACCAGCACGAGGTCGATCGGCGGCAGATGGGAAAAGGCGATGCCCGGCGGATTGACGCGTTTCGGCCCGGCGAACGAGATTGGCGAGACACGCCGCGACCAGACCGGATCGGTAAGGATGTTCAGGCCGGCTGTCTGGACGAGCAGCGAGGAATGGCCGACCATGGTGAGGCGGAGCGCTGCACCATCGATCCGCTCGACCGGTCTTGCCGGTGGAAACGGACTCGGATTCGCCGCCGGCCATTTCGAGCGCTCGCCGCTCAATTGCCATTTCAACAGATCGGCAAAGCGACCCGGCGGCCGGCCGTCGGGATTGAAGAACAAGGTGCCGTCGAAATGATCGCTGGGCGGGCCGCTGTAATAGCGGTTGGCGGCTCTCTTTCTCGCGGCCAAGAAATCGGCTCCCTGCAGTTTGCTGATCGCCAAGAGATAATGCCGGAGCCAGCTGGCGCAAGCATTTGAGGTGAACGTCAAGGATTTGGAGCCGGCGCGCCGTATCGCACCGACCCGGAGGTATCAGCCAGGCAATGTGCATTTTGCGATAAATTTGCAACATTAGCGGCGCAAACCGTATTTTAACCATATCGGGTTGAAATTTCGCCACCTTCTCCATCTTGGTGAGAGGGACATTGCGCGGACGGCACCCCCCAGCCGGATCCGACGGAGGTTGAAGAATGAGATTTTCGAAAACCGGCCTGCTGGCCGTATCGCTGGCCGCGCTCGTTGCGAGCGGCTGTTCAACCTCGCGGTTCTCATCAATGGACGAGCAGCAGCCGGCGCCGCTGGAAGCTGCGCCCGCCGGCAAGGTGACTGCAAACCAGCTGCCGCCCCCGGCGACACCCGGCCCGGCCGATCCGTCGAAATTTCCAACCGCGCCGCAGAACACCCAGGTCGCCTCGTTGCCGCCCGACGGGACGGCGCCGGCCGGCGCGGCCGACCTGACCGCCTCCAGCGTCGCCGGCGTGTGGAAGGCAAGCGTGTCCGGCCAGAGCTGTCAGGTGGCGACGCCGCAGACCAAATTCGGCTCGGGCTATCGCGCCGGACCGCTGCATTGCCCGGCGCCGCTCGACGGCATCAAATCCTGGAACGTCGCCGGCAAACAGCTGACGCTCTTTGACGAGAACGGCGGCACGCTGGCACGGCTCTATTCCTCGGGCGGCGAGAAATTCGACGGCCAGACTTCCAACGGCCTGCCGATCTCGCTAACAAGGTAATCGAACCGCCCCTATTGTTACGCAATTCCGGACGGAAAACCGTTATACACTTTCCTGGAATTGCTGCAGAACGACGTGACCGATGCATCTGCGTGACGGCCTCCAGACCCATGCGACCGTCAAGCAGCGCTACGACCATCTGGTCGAGACGGGCGCCATCGGGCGCGACCCGGCGCAGGAGCGGATCGCCGCTGCGCTCGACCGGCTGATCGACGAAATATCGGCAAAGCGGCTGGCGCATAAATCAAGCGCACTTGGGTGGCTGTTCGCCCGCAAGCGCGAAGTGCACGAGGCAGTCAAGGGCCTCTACATCCATGGCGGCGTCGGCCGCGGCAAAACCATGCTGATGGATATGTTCTTCGAGCTGCTGCCGGTGCGGCGCAAGCGCCGCGTGCATTTCAACGATTTCATGGCCGACGTGCAGGATCGCATCCAGAAGCACCGGCAGGCTCGCAAGAACGGCACGGCCAAGGAGGACGATCCGATCCCACCGGTGGCGCGCGCGCTGGCCGAGGAAGCCTGGGTGCTGTGCTTCGACGAGTTTTCGGTCACCGACATCGCCGATGCGATGGTCCTGTCCAGGTTGTTTTCGGCGTTGTTTGCCAATGGCGTGGTGCTGGTCGCCACTTCCAATGTCGCGCCGCAGGAGCTCTACCGTGACGGCCTGAACCGTCAGTTGTTCTTGCCGTTTGTTGCTATCTTGGAGCGCCACGCGCAGGTGCTGGCGCTGGACGCCGACAAGGATTACCGCCTCGACAAGCTCAGCCGCATGCCGGTCTACGTCACCCCGGCCGATGCCGCCGCCGACCATGCGCTCGACGACGCCTGGGCGGTGATGACGCATGGCAGGCCGACGGCCGAGACGATGCTGATGGTGAAGGGCCGGCATGTCGTAGTGCCGCGTGCTGCCGGCGAGGCGGCGCGGTTTTCCTTCGCTGATCTCTGCGAGAGGCCGCTCGGCGCCCGTGACTATCTTGCCATCGCCGGCCGTTTCTCGACCATCTTCATCGACCATGTGCCGGTGCTCGGCGAAGGCAAGCGCAACGAAGCCAAGCGCTTCATCCTGCTGGTCGATACGCTCTACGATCATCATGTGCGGCTGGTGATGAGCGCCGCAGCACCGCCGCCGCAGCTCTATACGGCCAAGCGCGGCAACGAGGTCTTCGAGTTCGAGCGCACCGCATCGCGGCTGATCGAGATGCAGAGCCACGACTGGCTGGAGGATTGGGTGGAAAGGCAGAAGGCGCGGGGATCATCGACAGAGGCGCGGCAGGCTTAGGGCTAGGAGCCCGATGCCCAGCAGGCTGATCTGCAGCGCTCCTTCACACCTGTCCAGCCATCGTTAAAAGGGTCCGTCCCGCCGCGTCTATAATCGATAAACATACATCACAAAATCCTCCGCCGGCCCATGCGGCACCTTTCGCGACTCGTAAAGTGCGCGAGCAGCAACATTGTCCGGCTCGGTGCCGACCCAGGCCTCCTCACAACCATGCTCGCGACCGAGTGCGAACATGGCGTCGAGCATCCTCGTCGCAATGCCCTGGCGTTGAAAGGCCGGCGCCACACCGACCTCGTCTATGTAGAGTTCGCTCACCTTGTCCGGGTGCCGGTGGACGATCGCGGCGCATTGGCCGATAACGACGCCGTCGGCGAGGGCCACGATCATGAAATGGCCGGGCGCCGCGAGATAGGCAGAGAGTCGATCCGGCCTGACCGGCTCATCGAAAACCTCGTCGGCAACCCGCATCACAAGGGCGTCATCGCCCGGAAATAGCCTTCTGATTTCAGATGCCATTGTGTAGAATTCCTCTAGCCGGCTTCAGAACTTTTACGTTTACGTAAGTCCCATTGTTTCTAACCGATTGAAATTACTCACTCCAAAATAATCGTTTGAATTTTTGCACGGCCGGGGCTATTGCGTGCGGCGAATTTCGCGGTTCCGCAGCATTCCGGCCTCTTCCTCCGACGCCGTCATCAAATCGTCAAGGATTTGGGCGCCGTCATAGTCAAAGGGAAAACATCCTGACATGGCACGCAACAAGATAGCGCTCATCGGCTCGGGCATGATCGGCGGCACCCTCGCCCACATGGTCGGCCTCAAGGATCTCGGCGACGTCGTGCTGTTCGATATCGCCGAAGGCATCCCGCAAGGCAAGGGGCTGGACATCGCGCAGTCGTCGCCGGTCGATGGGTTCGACTCCAGGCTGACCGGCGTCAACGACTATGCCGGCATCGAGGGCGCCGACGTCTGCATTGTCACCGCCGGCGTGCCGCGCAAGCCCGGCATGAGCCGCGACGATCTTCTGGGCATCAATCTGAAGGTGATGGAGCAGGTCGGCGCCGGCCTCAAGAAATACGCGCCGAAGGCCTTCGTCATCTGCATCACCAATCCGCTCGACGCCATGGTCTGGGCGCTGCAGAAGTTTTCCGGCCTGCCGAAGAGCCATGTCGTCGGCATGGCCGGCGTGCTCGACAGTTCGCGCTTCCGTTATTTCCTGGCCGAGGAATTCAAGGTCTCGGTCGAGGATGTCACCGCCTTCGTGCTCGGTGGCCACGGCGATTCCATGGTGCCGATGATCCGCTATTCCACCGTTGCCGGCATCCCGCTGCCCGACCTCATCAAGATGGGCTGGACCTCGAAGGAGCGGCTCGACCAGATCGTGCAGCGCACCCGCGACGGCGGCGCCGAGATCGTCGGCCTGCTCAAGACCGGTTCGGCCTTCTACGCGCCCGCCGCCTCGGCCATCGCCATGGCCGAAGCCTATCTCAAGGACAAGAAGCGGGTGCTGCCCTGTGCTGCCTTTCTTTCCGGCCAATATGGCGTCAAGAACACCTATGTCGGCGTTCCCGTGGTGATCGGCGCCGGCGGCGTCGAGCGTATCATCGAGATCGAACTGGCGAAAAGCGAACAGAAGATGTTCGACAGTTCGGTCGCCGCGGTGCAGGGTCTGTGCGACGCCTGCGTCAAGATCGCTCCGCATCTCGCGGCCAAATAAGCCGGCAACCAAGCCCGCCAAACAAGCTGGAGACATAGCGCATGAACATCCATGAGTATCAGGGCAAGGCGCTGCTGAAAGGTTTTGGCGCACCGGTGGCCGAGGGCGTGCCGGTGTTCAAGGCGAGCGAGGCGGAAGCCGCCGCCAAGGCGCTGCCCGGCCCGCTCTATGTGGTCAAGAGCCAGATCCATGCCGGCGGCCGCGGCAAGGGCAAGTTCACGGAGCTCGGCGCCGATGCGAAGGGCGGCGTCAGGCTGGCGAAGTCGGTGGCCGAGGTCGTCGCCAACGCCAAGGAGATGCTCGGCCATACGCTGGTCACCAAGCAGACCGGCCCGGCCGGCAAGCAGGTCAACCGGCTCTACATCGAGGACGGCGCTGACATCGAGCGCGAGCTCTATCTGTCGATCCTGGTCGACCGCTCGGTCGGGCGCGTCGCCTTCGTCGTCTCGACCGAGGGCGGCATGGACATCGAGGCGGTCGCCCACGACACGCCGGAAAAGATCATCACCGTCGCCATCGACCCGGAAAAGGGCGTGACGGCCGACGATGTGAACACGCTCAACGCCGCACTGAGGCTCGACGGCGACGCCGCCAAAGATGGTGGCACGCTGTTTCCGATCCTCTACAAGGCGTTTGTCGAGAAGGACATGAGCCTGCTCGAGATCAACCCGCTGATCGTCATGAAGAGCGGCCGGCTGCGCGTGCTCGACGCAAAAGTGTCGTTCGACAACAATGCGCTGTTCCGCCACCCGGACGTGCTCGAATTGCGCGACACCACCGAAGAGGACGAGAAGGAGATCGAGGCGTCGAAATACGACCTGGCCTATGTCGCGCTCGACGGTAATATCGGCTGCATGGTCAACGGCGCCGGCCTTGCCATGGCGACGATGGACATCATCAAGCTCTACGGCGCCGAGCCGGCCAACTTCCTCGATGTCGGCGGCGGCGCGTCTAAGGAAAAAGTGACGGCGGCGTTCAAGATCATCACCAAGGATCCAGCGGTCAAAGGCATTCTGATCAATATCTTCGGCGGCATCATGAAGTGCGACATCATCGCTGAGGGCGTCATCGCCGCGGTCAAGGAGGTCGGCCTGCAAGTGCCGCTGGTTGTGCGGCTGGAAGGAACCAATGCCGAGCTCGGCAAGAAGATCATCAACGACAGCGGGCTGAACGTAGTGTCGGCCGATGATCTCGACGATGCGGCCAAGAAGATCGTGGCGGCGGTGAAACACTGAGAAACTAGGAGCGTTGCGTTGGGTAGCTTCCCCATTCACTGGGAAGAAGAGGTTCAGAGCTTGGACCAGCTGCCCGACCGCAGCCCCTATTCGGTCGAGGAAATCGAACAATACCTTTGGGAGTGCCACTATCATTGGAAGCTGGACGAAAAACCGATGCACTACAAAGTGCGGGGCGTAGTCGCTGAGGAGACCGATAATTATCGACGTTTCTGGCTTTATCAGGTGTCAGATGAGATTGGGCGCGAGTGGTACGTCGTCGTCGGAGCAGGAAAGAGCCCGTTCAAACCTACGATGAAAATGAGAGCCTGGATGTATGGCAAAGAGAATGATCTCGGACATGCACCTGACCGTTTCCTGCGGGATGAGATTGATGAACAGCACGCTGCCGATGCCCGATGACGGAAAAGGAATGAGCCTGTGCCTCCGCACAAGATAAACCTCGTCGAGGCGGCGGATACGAAGATCAAGAAGGTCTTCGATCCGCATATTGCCGGCGACGTGAACGACAGCCAGGTCAAGATCGCCAAGTTCGGCGACGTCTTCGACTGGCACGCGCACGACAATGAAGACGAGGCCTTCCTGGTGCTGCGCGGCCGCATCGCCATCGATTTCCGCGACGGCACGGTGGAGCTTTCCAGCGGCGAGTTCATCGTCGTGCCGCGCGCCGTCGAGCACCGGCCGCGCTCGCTGAGCGAAGAACCTGTGGTGCTGATGTTCGAGCCGGCGACGACGCTCAACACCGGCAACGCCAAGAGCGACCTGACCGTCGCCGAGCTGAAGCGGTTGTGACGATGAGCGCGCGGCCTTCCCCGATCAACGGTTTTTGAAAAGGACCACCATGTCCATTCTCGTCGACAAGAACACCAAGGTGCTGGTGCAGGGCCTGACCGGCAAGACCGGCACGTTCCACACCGAACAGGCGCTGGCCTATCACGGCACGAAAATGGTCGGCGGCATCCATCCCAAGAAGGGCGGCGAGATCTGGACCGGCGCCAAGGGCGAGGCACTGCCGATCTTCGCCACCGTAGCCGAAGGCAAGGCGAAGACCGGCGCCAACGCTTCGGTCGTCTACGTGCCGCCGGCGGGTGCCGCCGAAGCGATCCTGGAAGCGATCCAGGCCGAGATCCCGCTGATCGTCTGCATCACCGAGGGCATACCGGTGATGGACATGATCAAGGTCAAGGCGAGGCTCGACCGCTCGAAATCGCGGCTGATCGGGCCGAACTGCCCCGGCGTGCTGACCCCCGACCAATGCAAGATCGGTATCATGCCCGGCAACATCTTCCGCAAGGGCTCGGTCGGCGTTGTTTCGCGCTCGGGAACGCTTACCTATGAGGCGGTGTTCCAGACCACCAATGTCGGTCTCGGCCAGACCACCGCCGTCGGCATTGGCGGCGATCCGGTCAAAGGCACGGAGTTCATCGACGTGCTGGAGATGTTCCTTGCCGACGATGAGACCAAGTCGATCATCATGATCGGTGAGATCGGCGGCTCGGCCGAGGAAGACGCCGCGCAGTTCCTCAAGGATGAGGCAAAGCGTGGCCGCAGCAAGCCGATGGCGGGCTTCATCGCCGGGCGCACGGCGCCGGCGGGCCGCACCATGGGCCATGCGGGCGCGGTCATCTCGGGCGGCAAGGGCGGCGCGGAAGACAAGATCGCGGCGATGGAATCGGCCGGCATCAAGGTATCGCCGTCGCCAGCACGGCTCGGTACGACACTGGTCGAGGCGATCAAGGGTTAAGAAAGTGAGCAGTCGAGCTTTCGAATGTCGATGAGCAGGACATGGAAGACGAGAAGCGCATCATCCTATGCATACCCGGCCCTTGGGAAGGCAGGTCGGCCTTTGTGCGCGCCGTTGCAGAGGCGTCGATGCCTTCAGCTGATTATGTGGCTGCGGGGATGATCGTGATGCACGGCCCGAGCAAAGCTGCGTTCGAGTTTGATTTCTGCGACCGCGACGAGGACATGACGAGAGCCTTCGCTAGCGCTGGCCTCGTCAACGAGCTCGGTAAGGATGTCATCGACAAAATCGCCTCGCATAGGAGCGTCGTCTACCTGCTTTCCACATCCCCACAAACGAAGGAAACGTCGATTTCCGTCGCAAAAGCGGCAGCCCATCTGATCAAGGCCGGCGGTCTTGGCGTGAAGGTCGAAACGGCCGGCAAGGCATTCTCAGCCGATCAATGGCTTGAACGCACAAGCGGTGATTTTGTTGAGATCTATGGACTGATGGTTCTGGATTCTGTCTCGGATGGCACGACGACCTACAGCTGCGGCATGCGTAATTTGGGGCTTTGGGATTCTATCGTTTCAGGTGACGAATTTCAGTCTGCCGTCAAGCTGCTTCGCGGCTTCAACATGTATCAACTTTACGAAAGCCCCGAGCTTTTGGCCGGTCAGACGTTTGGACTGGAAGCAGGCGCACCGCGATATCGTTTGAGTGTGGAGACGCAGCAGCCAGACGGGGAACACAATCTGTATACGAACCCTTTTGGCATGTGGCGGCTTAGCCGCGTGGTAGCGCATTAGGGATAGGGAGAACGGAGTAGCACTCCGCTAGGCAAAATGGCACGACAAGATCAAACCAACGACCAGTTTTCGCTTACCTCGTTTCTCTATGGCGGCAATGCCGACTATATCGACGCGCTTTATGCCGCTTATGAGGACGATCCCGCGTCGGTCGATCCCGAATGGCAGGACTTTTTCGCGGCGCTGAAGGACGACGCTGGCGACGTGCGCAAGAATGCCAAGGGCGCCTCATGGGCCAAGCCCTCCTGGCCGATGCAGGCCAACGGCGAGCTTGTCTCGGCGCTGGACGGCAATTGGGGCCTGGTCGAAAAGCACATCGAAAAGAAGGTGAAGGACCGAGCAGCCGGCAACGGCGCAGCGCTTTCCGACGCCGACGTGCATCAGGCGACGCGCGATTCCGTCCGCGCCATCATGATGATCCGCGCCTTTCGCATGCGCGGCCACCTGCATGCCAATCTCGATCCGCTCGGCATTGCCAAGCCGCTCGAGGATTATAACGAGCTGTCGCCGGAGAATTACGGCTTCACCGAAGCCGATTACGACCGGCCGATCTTCCTCGACAATGTGCTCGGGCTGGAATTCGGCACCATCCGGCAGATGCTCGACATCCTGACCCGGACCTATTGCTCGACGCTCGGCGTCGAATTCATGCATATCTCCGATCCCGAGGAGAAGGCCTGGATCCAGGCGCGCATCGAGGGCGCCGACAAGGAGATCTCCTTCACCGCCACCGGCAAGAAGGCGATCCTGCAAAAGCTGGTCGAGGCCGAAGGCTTCGAGCAGTTCATCGACGTCAAGTACAAGGGAACCAAGCGCTTCGGCCTCGATGGCGGCGAGTCGCTGATCCCGGCGCTGGAGCAGATCGTCAAGCGCGGCGGCCAGCTCGGCATGAAGGAGATCGTGCTCGGCATGGCGCATCGCGGCCGGCTGAACGTTTTGTCGCAGGTGATGGCCAAGCCGCACCGCGCCATTTTCCACGAGTTCAAGGGCGGCTCGGCCGCGCCCGACGAGGTCGAAGGCTCGGGCGACGTGAAGTACCATCTCGGTGCCTCATCCGACCGCGAGTTCGACGGCAACAAGGTGCATCTGTCGCTGACCGCCAACCCATCGCATCTGGAAATCGTCGATCCGGTGGTTATGGGCAAGGCGCGCGCCAAGCAGGACTATCTGTTTGGCCGCAGCCGCGAGGAGATCGTGCCGCTGGAAGAGCGCGCCAAGGTGCTGCCGCTGCTGCTGCATGGCGATGCGGCCTTTGCCGGCCAGGGCGTGATTGCCGAAATCCTCGGCCTGTCTGGCCTGCGTGGCCACCGCGTCGCCGGCACGCTGCATTTCATCATCAACAACCAGATCGGCTTCACCACCAACCCGCGCTTTTCGCGTTCGTCGCCCTATCCGTCCGACGTGGCCAAGATGATCGAGGCGCCGATCTTCCACGTCAATGGCGACGATCCGGAAGCCGTGGTCCATGCCACCAAGGTGGCGATCGAATTCCGCATGAAGTTCCACAAGCCTGTCGTGGTGGACATGTTCTGCTACCGCCGCTTCGGCCACAATGAGGGCGATGAGCCGGCCTTCACCCAGCCGATCATGTATCGCAAGATCCGCAACCAGAAGACGACCATGCAGATCTATGCCGACCGGCTGATCGCCGAAGGCCATATCAGCCAGGCCGAGCTCGAAAAGATGAAGGCCGACTGGCGGGCGCATCTCGAGCAGGAATTCGAGGTCGGCCAGCACTATAAGCCGAACAAGGCGGACTGGCTGGACGGCGCCTGGTCCGGCCTGCGCTCGGCCGACAACCAGGACGAACAGCGGCGCGGCAAGACCGCGGTACCGGTCAAGACGCTGAAGGAGATCGGCAAGAAGCTGACCGAGGTGCCGAAGGATTTCGAGGCACACAAGACGATCATCCGCTTCCTCGACAACCGCCGCCAGGCGATCGAATCGGGCGAAGGCATCGACTGGTCGACGGCCGAGGCGCTGGCCTTCGGCGCCATCCTGCTCGACGGCAATCCGATCCGGCTGTCCGGACAGGATTCGGAGCGCGGCACCTTCTCGCAGCGCCATTCCGTGCTCTACGACCAGCGCGACGAGACCCGCTACATCCCACTCAACAATCTGTCGGCGGCGCAGGCCGGGTTCGAGGTCATCAACTCGATGCTGTCGGAAGAGGCCGTGCTCGGCTTTGAATATGGCTACTCGCTGGCTGAGCCGAAGGCGCTGACGCTGTGGGAAGCGCAGTTCGGCGACTTCGCCAATGGCGCCCAGGTGGTATTCGACCAGTTCATCTCGTCGGGCGAGCGCAAGTGGCTCAGAATGTCGGGCCTCGTCTGCCTGCTGCCGCACGGCTATGAAGGCCAGGGGCCGGAGCATTCGTCGGCCCGGCTCGAGCGCTTCCTGCAGCTTTGCGCGGAAGACAACATGCAGGTCGCCAACGTCACGACGCCGGCCAACTACTTCCACATCTTGCGCCGGCAATTGAAGCGGGACTTCCGCAAGCCGCTGATCCTGATGACGCCGAAGTCGCTGCTGCGCCACAAGCGGGCGGTGTCGACGCTGCCGGAAATGTCGGGCGAAAGCGCCTTTCACCGGCTGTTGTGGGACGACGCCCAGCTGCTGTCGGGCCAGGCCATCAAGCTCACCAAGGATTCGAAGATCCGCCGTGTCGTGCTCTGTTCGGGCAAGGTCTACTACGACCTCTACGAAGAGCGCGAGAAGCGCGGCATCAACGACGTCTACCTGCTGCGCGTCGAGCAGCTCTATCCGTTCCCGGCCAAGGCGCTGATCACCGAACTGTCGCGCTTCCGCAATGCCGAGATGGTGTGGTGCCAGGAGGAGCCCAAGAACATGGGCGCCTGGTCGTTCATCGATCCGTATCTCGAATGGGTGCTGGCGCATATCGACGCCAAGCACCAGGGGGTGCTATATCCCGGCCGGCCGGCCGCCGCCTCGCCGGCGACCGGATTGATGTCGAAGCATCTCGCCCAGCTTGCCGCCTTGCTCGACGACGCGCTTGGTGAATAGAACAGAACTGGGCGGATAAAATAGAACCGAAAGAAACGGACAGGCACAATGGCAACCGAAATCCGCGTCCCGACACTTGGTGAATCCGTCACCGAGGCGACCATCGGCAAATGGTTCAAGAAGGTCGGCGACGCGATCGCCGCCGATGAGCCGCTGGTCGAACTCGAAACCGACAAGGTGACGGTGGAAGTGCCGGCCGCCGCCGCGGGCACGCTCAGCGAGATCGCCGTCAAGGAAGGCGAGACGGTTGGCGTCGGGGCGCTGCTCGGCACGATTTCGGCAGGCGCCGGCGCAGCAGCCAATGCTGCCGCCGCTCCGGCAGCGAAGCCGGACGCGGTGTCGCAGGCCTCGGCTCCGACCGCGGCCTCGAGCGTCCAGCAGGCCGCGGCCGAGACGGCCAAGATCGCCGGCGACGCCGGCGCGATTGAGACACGCACAATGCCGCCGGCGCCGTCGGCGGCAAAGCTGCTGGCCGAGCACAATCTTGCGGTCGACCAGGTCTCGGGCTCGGGCAAGCGCGGCCAGGTGCTGAAAGGCGACGTGCTCGACCTGATCGCCAGGGGCGCGCCGTCGCAGCCGGCCGAAATGCCAAAGGCAGCACCTGTGCCGGCACCTGTCGCCGCGCGCGCGCCGTCCTCGGCCGACGATGCGTCGCGCGAGGAGCGCGTGCGCATGACCAAGCTGCGCCAGACCATCGCGCGCCGCCTCAAGGAAGCGCAATCGACCGCCGCGATGCTGACCACCTTCAACGAGGTCGACATGAGCGCGGTGATGGCGCTGAGGAGCAAATACAAGGACGTGTTCGAGAAGAAGCACGGTGTGAAGCTCGGCTTCATGGGTTTCTTCACCAAGGCCGTCACCCATGCGCTGAAGGAGATCCCGTCCGTCAACGCCGAGATCGACGGCACCGACATCATCTTCAAGAACTACGCCCATATCGGCGTCGCCGTTGGTACCGAAAAAGGCCTTGTCGTGCCGGTCGTGCGCAATGCCGACCAGATGTCCATCGCCGAAATCGAGAAGGACATCGGCAGGCTCGGGCTTGCGGCGCGCGACGGCAAGCTATCGGTTGCGGATATGCAAGGCGGCACGTTTACGATTTCCAACGGTGGCGTTTACGGGTCGCTGATGTCGACGCCGATCCTCAATGCGCCGCAGTCGGGCATTTTGGGCATGCACAAGATCCAGGAGCGGCCGGTGGTGGTCGGCGGCCAGATCGTCATCCGGCCGATGATGTATCTGGCGCTGTCCTACGATCACCGCATCGTCGACGGCAAGGAAGCGGTGACGTTCCTGGTGCGGGTCAAGGAAAGCCTGGAGGATCCCGAGCGGCTGGTGCTCGACCTCTAGGGCGGCCCGAGTGAGCCGGAGAATGGATCTGCGCCACCGGATGGGTTCCTCTCGTTTCCGGTCCGGTTTGTTTGTCACGATCTCCGCACTCGGCGTGCAGACGGTCTCCGCTGCGCTTGCCGCCTGCCCGCTCGAACTGGCCGTCTACGGCGACACTGAAAACGCAGCCGAGATCGATTTCAGGCCAACCGGCGAATCGGCCGCCGTCACCAAC
The DNA here is from genome assembly GCF_040318135.1 of Mesorhizobium sp. M1295. Lineage (NCBI taxonomy): Bacteria > Pseudomonadati > Pseudomonadota > Alphaproteobacteria > Hyphomicrobiales > Phyllobacteriaceae > Mesorhizobium > Mesorhizobium sp. M1295. The sequence goes on along the minus strand of NZ_JAMYLU010000005.1, from coordinate 2,621 downwards.
AGTTTCAAGATGGTGCTCGACAAGGGCGTCGTGCTCGACGGCATCGTCATGTGGACGGAGGGCGTGGCGCGGCCGCATGGCTCACTGATGTACAAATGCCCGGCCGGCGACGTCACCGGCGACGAGCTCGCCGCTTGCACCGTGTGGGAGGGGGTCATCTATACGGCCGACGACCAGGGCAACATCGCGTTGCTGCCGGGCGAAGGAAAGGATGCGCCGAAGAAGCTGATCCTTCCCGATCTGGGAGCGTCGTTGCAGATGTCGGCGGCCTATGGCGCCAACGGCTTTTCCAAGGTGCCCTGGGACGTCTTTGCCCTGAAAGGATGTCAGGAATGAGCGGAAAAATCCTGCTGGTGACCGGCGGCAGCCGCGGCATTGGCGCCGCTACATGCAGGCTTGCCGCCAAGGCCGGCTACCGCATTGCGGTCAATTACGCGTCGAATGCAAAAGCGGCCGAAACGGTGGTCGCCGACATCGAGGCCGGCGGCGGAGAAGCCTTTGCCCTCAAGGCCGATGTCGGCAGCGAGACGGATGTGCTGGCCATGTTCGAGGCGGTCGAAGACCGCTTCGGCGGGCTTGATGCGCTGGTCAACAATGCCGGTGTCGTCGACAGCCTGTCACGGGTCGACGAGATGTCGTTCGCGCGGCTCGAGCGCATGATGCGGATCAATGTGATTGGGCCGATGCTTTGCGCACGCGAAGCGGTGAAGCGCATGTCGACCAGAAATGGCGGCAAGGGCGGCGCCATCGTCAATTTGTCTTCGATCGCGGCAAGGCTTGGCGGGGCAGGTCAATATATCGACTACGCAGCCTCCAAGAACGCGATCAACGCCTTCACTGTCGGCCTGGCGCGGGAAGTGGCCGAGGAAGGCGTCCGTGTCAACGCCGTCAGCCCGGGCATCATCGACACCGAAATTCATGCCTCCGGCGGGCAGCCGGATCGCGCCGAGAGAATGCGCAAGGTGGTGCCCATGCAGCGCGCCGGCACCGCCGAGGAAGTCGCAGCCGCAATTCTCTGGCTGGTGTCGGACGAGGCGTCCTACACGACAGGCGCCAATCTGGAAGTCGGCGGCGGCCGCTAAAGCAAAGGGACAGTATCATGGCCTATGACGTCGTTATCATCGGATCGGGACCGGGCGGCTATGTCTGCGCCATCAAGGCGGCGCAGCTCGGCCTGAAGACGGCGGTGGTCGAAAAGAATCCGACCTTCGGCGGCACCTGCCTCAACATCGGCTGCATCCCGTCGAAGGCGCTGCTGCATGCGTCCGAGATGTTTGCCGAGGCCGGCCATTCCTTCGATGCGCTTGGCGTCGAGATCGGCGCGCCCAAGCTCAACCTTGGGAAGATGATGGCACACAAGGATGCGACCGTGACGGCCAACGTCAATGGCGTCGCCTTCCTGTTCAAGAAGAACAAGATCGACAGTTTTCGTGGCACCGGCAAGGTAGTTGCGGCCGGCAAGGTGTCGGTGACCTCCGATGACGGCAAGGTCGAGGAGATCGAGACCAAGAACATCGTCATCGCCACCGGCTCCGACGTCGCCGGCATTCCCGGCGTCAAGGTCGATTTCGACGAGAAGGTGATCATCTCGTCGACCGGCGCGCTGTCGCTGGACAAGGTGCCGGGCCATCTGGTGGTGGTCGGCGGCGGTGTCATCGGTCTGGAGCTCGGCTCGGTATGGGCGCGGCTCGGCGCCAAGGTCACCGTGGTCGAGTTCCTCGACACCATCCTGGGCGGCATGGATGGCGAGGTCTCCAAGCAGTTCCAGCGCCTGCTGTCGAAGCAGGGCTTTGAGTTCAGGCTGGGCGCCAAGGTCACCGGCGTCGCCAAGGCCAAGAAGGGAGCGACGGTCACCTTCGAGCCAGTCAAAGGCGGGGCGGCCGAGACGATCGAGGCCGACGCCGTGCTGATCGCGACGGGACGACGGGCCTATTCGGACGCTCTCGGGCTTAAGGAGGCAGGCGTCGACGTCGACGAGCGCGGCTGGGTCAAGACCGACGGCCATCTCAGGACCAAAGTCCCCGGTATCTACGCCATCGGCGATGTCATCGCCGGCCCGATGCTCGCCCACAAGGCCGAGGACGAGGGCGTGGCGGTGGCCGAAACAATTGCCGGCCAGGCCGGGCATGTGAACTATGACGTGATTCCGAGCGTCGTCTACACCACGCCGGAAATCGCTTCGGTCGGCAAGACCGAAGAAGAATTGAAGAAGGCCGGCGTCGACTACAAGGCGGGAAAATTCCCGTTCAGCGCCAATGGCCGGGCGCGCGCCATGCTGCACACCGACGGCTTTGTGAAAATCCTGGCCGACAAGGCCAGCGACCGCGTGCTCGGCGTCCACATCGTCGGCTTCGGCGCCGGCGAGATGATCCACGAGGCGGCGGTGCTGATGGAATTTGGCGGCTCGTCGGAAGACCTAGCCCGCACCTGTCACGCCCATCCGACAATGTCGGAGGCGGTCAAGGAGGCGGCACTGGCGACGTTCTTCAAGCCCATCCATATCTGAGCAAACGCGGTGAATCGCAAAGCTTAGAGAAGTTGTGTGCGTCAAGTTCTGCAAAAATGGCGTGGCAGTAGCTGTGACGTCGGCGTGTCCGCCGCGCAGCCCCCGTGTTTAGCGG